>CAYMWG010000009.1:9764-28081 GCA_964393765.1 uncultured Phycisphaeraceae bacterium | reverse complement strand
CTCGTACCCTGACAGGACGTTCCGTGCTCATCGTCGGCGACGACCGCAGCAACGTGCTCATCGTGCGCGCCGATGAGGGGCAGTTTGCACAAATCAAGGCGATGGCGGATTCCCTCCAGCAAGAGGGCGACCGAACGCAGGTGAGCGTGCGCATCGTGCGCGTCCTGCACTTCCCGGTCGCGCGCGTCCTGCAGACCGTCCGAACCACCTTCACGCCCGTCGCGGTGCAGGCGGGCGAGACGCTCACGGTCGAGATCGACCGTACCGGCAACAACCTCGTTGTCGCCAGCAGCGAGCGCCTGTTCGAGCAGGTGAAGGCTCTCGTCGCGGAACTCGACATCCTTGCGGCGCCCGCGCAGGGCGAGCCTGGTGCTGGGGGGGCGGTTCCGCTGAACCAGGGCGTGGTCATTATCGACCTTGAGCACCATACGCCGGCGCAGATGCAGCAGGTGCTTGAGCAGATGGGTCTGACGCGCCCTCAGCCCGCCGACAGGCCCGGCGTCGTCGCCGAACCCATCACCATCGTCCCGCTGACCAGCCGGCGCGCTATCGCCGTCATCGCTGGTCCCCAGGACGGGGCATCCGTCCAGTCGCTCGTCAGAGCACTCGACACTCAGCCGGGCATGGCGGACCAGCACGTCGTAATCTTGCGGCTCAAGATCGCCCCCGCCGCCAACGTCGCCGCGGCCGTCGAGTCGATGCTCAAGCCCGGAACGCAGGACTCGCAGTTGGCGCTCGCCGCCTCGCTCTCCGAGCAGGTCCGCCGCCTGACCGTCCACCGCAACGAGGCCGACAAGGCCAACCTGGTTGTCGATCTCGCCAAGCCGATCTCCATTATCCCAGACTCCCAGACCAACTCGATCGTCCTCGCCTCGACCGAGGCGAACGTGGTGGCGCTCGCGCAGGTCGTTGACATGCTCGACAAACTGCCGCTCGGTGAAGCGGTCACGGTCCGCTTCTTCCCGCTGCAGAACGCGTCGGCGATGCGCCTCGCGGGTGTGATCCGCGGCATCTTCGAGCAGGGCGACCGGCTCCGCACCAACCCCGGCACCACTATCCGCTCGCAGCCCACCAGCGAGACGGGCAAGGCCCTCACCGGCCAGGTCGCGATCAGCGTCGATGAACGGACCAACTCCATGATCGTCGCCGGACGCGAGGAGGCCGTCGCGCTCGTGGAGGTCATGGTCAAGCAACTCGACAGCGAGCGGACCACCAGTTGGATCGAGCCGCGGGTCATCCCGCTGGAGCACGCCGACCCGGTGCGACTCGCGACGACCGTCCGTCAGGTGCTGCTGGAGAACGCGCCAGCCACGCCCGAGACCGAGGCGCTCCAGCGCCAGATCGCCCGTTACCGAATTCTCGCCGAGGGCGGCGACCCGGCGAACGTGCAGGACATGATCCAGGCGGACCGCTTCGCGCCGCTCTCGACCCTGCTCGTGGTGCCCGAGCCGAACCTGCGTGCCATCATTGTCGTCGGCAGCCGCGCCAACGCCCAGGCCGTGGGCGAACTCGTGAAACTGCTGGATGTCCCCGCCGCCGCTGCGGAAAACTCGGTCCGCATCTTCTCACTGAAGGTTGCCGCCGCCGACCGCGTGGCATCGATCCTCCGCGAGGTCTTCCGCGGGCAGGTGCAGTCGGGCGCGCTCTTGCCGCAGGACGAACTGGTCATCTCGGCGGACTCCCGCACGAACGCGCTGGTAGTCTCGACGAGCGTGCGATCGTTTGCGATTGTGGAGAAACTCGTCGCGCAACTCGATTCCGATGCCAGCGGCCCGACCGTCGGTCTTGTGGTCATCCCCGTGGCGAGCGGCGATGTCACGATCCTCGCCCCCAAGGTCGAACGACTGATGCGAGACCGCATCCAGGCCTCGCAGCGCGGCGGCGCGATCGCCAACCCAAGCGACACCCTCAGCATCCAGGCCGATGTGGCCAGCCGCTCGCTGATCGTCGCGGCGAGCGCTGAGAACATCGAGATCATCAAGGGGCTGGTCGATGCCCTCGTCGAGGGTGGGACGGCCATCAGTGGCGCGGAGACGGTGGACGTCATCCCTATCGCCGGGTCGTCGCGCGTCGAGGACATCGCCCAGGCGGTCCAGACCCTGTACATCGACAAGCAGAACCAGGAACGCGGGGACGATTCCGTCCGTGTCAGCCCGGATCGGCGCGCCAACGCCCTCATTGTTCGCGGCACGCCCGCTGACATCGAAGCGATCCGCAAGTTGGTCGAGCGTCTGGATGGCGCGGCGGTCGCCGCCGTGACGGAGATCAAACGGATCGAACTGCTGAAGGCCGATGCCGCGGAGGTCGTGCGGCTCCTCCAGAACGTGCTGGCGGGCAGGCCCATCGCCGGCTCGGGGGTCGTCGGGGCGCGCAAGGCCCAGGTGCTGCGCTTCCTGCGGGCGCAGACGGCGGAGGAACTTGCCGCGGGCGGGACGCCGGCGCCGACCGAGGCCGAGATCTCCGGCGCGATCCAGGAGCAGGTGACGCTCACGGCCGAACTGCGGACCAACTCAATCGTGGCGGTGGCGCCGGCACGTCTGATGGTGCTCATCGAATCGCTTGTCGCAGACCTGGATTCGACGGTCGCCGGGGCAAGGTCGATCAAGGTCTTCCGGCTTCAGAACGCCGACGCGAGCGCGATGGCCGAGGTGCTCCGCGGCCTGTTCAACCTCCGGCAGGCAGGCTCCACGCTGATCCTGGTGCCCGGTCGCGTTGAGGACCTGGGACCGACCGCCGATGCGGCCCCGCCGGAGGACTCGCTCTTTCCAACACTTGACGAGCGTCAGCAACTCGCGATCACGATCGATGCCCGGACGAACTCATTGCTGGTATCGGGGACGCCCGAGTATCTGGAACGCGTCGGGCAGGTGGTCGATGAACTCGATGGCATCGAGGCCAACGAGCGCGAGCAACTCGTCTTCGAACTCCGCAACGCCAAGGCCGAGGCGGTGGCCGCGACGCTCCGCGAGTACTTCCAGCAGCAGGCGAGCCAGGCGCGAGAGGTGCTGGGTGCCGATCGCACAGGCTCGCTCCTGCGCCTGCTTGAGCGTGAGGTGACCGTTCAGGGCGACACGCCCAGCAACCGCCTCGTTGTCGGCGTCTCTCCCCAGTACCGCGACACGGTCGAGAAACTGGTGCAGGAACTCGACTCAACGCCCCCCCAGGTGATGATCCAGGTGTTGCTGGCCGAGGTCACCATCGACTCGGAGGAGACGTGGGGCATGGACATCTCGGTAGGCCCCTTCGGCGGCGAGGCGTACGGGGTCAGGTCGCTGGGCGCGGGCGCGAGCGTCATCACCGCGCTGGGCGTGCCGAACCTTTCGGTGTCGAGTTCCGACTTTGAGTTGCTGATCCGGGCGCTCGAGTCCCAGGGACGGCTTGAGGTTCTGAGCCGACCCCAGATCCTCGTGAACAACAACGAACTGGCGAGAATCCAGGTCGGCGAGAATGTCGCGATTGTCGAGTCCGTCGAGCGCCGCGACAATGGCAACACGCTCGCCAACGTCACGCGCGAGGATGTGGGCATCATTCTCAACGTCACGCCGACCATCAGCGCTGACGGGTTCGTGCGGATGGACATCACGCCCACGATCTCGAACCTCTCGGCTAGGACCACGCAGGTGACGGAGGACTTCCAGGCGCCCATCATCACCAAGCGCGAGATCGAGACCAATGTCCGCGTCCGCGACGGCGAGACGGTCGTCATCGGCGGCCTGCTCCAGACCACGGACGAGGAGCGCAACACCAAGATACCGCTCCTGGGCGACATCCCCTTCCTCGGGCAGGCGTTCAAGTCGCGCCGGCGTACCCACGCCCGCACGGAACTGCTCGTGCTGCTCACCCCGCGCGTAATCCGCGGCGGCGAGGACGAGAGCGCCAACCTCCGCGTGCTCACCGAGCGTGAGGTCGGCCGGCTCGCAAAGCCCGATCGCATCCTCAACTACGTCAACCCGCCCGAGGAACAGCCCGAGCCCGAGCCGATGCCCGCGCCCGTCGGCATCCGGAAAGAGCAGCCATGATCCGACCAAACCTCGGAGTCCGGTCTGGACGCGCCGTGCGGGCGATCATCCTCGGCCTGAGCGCCCTCGTTTTCGGGTGCGTTACCGACGGCCCCATCCCCCGGCCAGCGCCACGCGGCCCCGCCACCCAGCCGGTGGGCATCGTGCCGAGCATCGTGGACCTCGCCGCCACTCGCTATGCCCGGGATAGCGACAAGAACGGATACGCCGATGAGGTCGAGGCGACCGCGTTTCTCTTCGCGCCGCCGCACGACACCCCCATCACGGCGGCCGGCGAGTTTCATTTCTCCCTGGTGCGTCTTGAGGGTCAACCCTTCGCGACATGGGCATTCACGCCCGAGCAGAGCGCGGCGGTCATCGAGAAACTTCTCCCCGGACCCGGCTACCGATTCCGTCTTGGCATTCTCGATCAGGCATCAGACGTGTTTGCGAGCGAGGACATGCACCTCCGCTGCGAGTTCCGGCCTGCCACGGGCACTCCGATCCAAGGCCGAAGCCCGATCCGCATCACGCTCGGTCAGTTACGCTAGCGCCCGTGAAAATCGTGAGCGTCCGCAACTGCGTGATGACATAAATACTTGGCATACAAAGTCTTATGATAAATCACTTCGCGATCCGTGCGGCACCATTGGCCCAATCTTAACACAGTGTCCCGCCCGGTCCGATGCGTCCACGCGATACTTCTTGGGACGTAAACGAACGGATCGAAAAGCACTCATCGGAGGATCACATATGAAGAAGGTCTTTGCAGCGTGCATCGCGGTCGGGACGATGGTCGCCGGGGCCGCGGCCCAGCAGATGCAGGTGGATTCGGCGCTGCCGAACTACACAACCGCCCAGGGCGTGAGCGGCAGCATCAAGAGCATCGGCTCGGACACCCTCAACAACCTGATGACGTACTGGGCCGAGGAGTACAAGAAACTCTACCCGAACGTGAAGATCGAGATTGAGGGCAAGGGCTCCTCGACCGCACCGCCCGCGCTTATTGAGGGCCAGGCGCAGTTCGGTCCCATGAGCCGCCCGATGAAGGGCGCCGAGATCGACCTGTTCGAGAAGAAGTACGGCTACAAGCCCACGGAGTTGCGCACCTCGGTTGACGCGCTCGCGGTCTATGTGCATAAGGACTGCCCGCTGAGCGAACTCTCGATGGACCAGATCCGCAAGGTCTTCTCCGTCGATGGCCCCGAGATGACCTGGGGCGATGTCGGCGTGAAGGACGCGGCGTGGGCGACCAAGCCCATCTCCCTCTACGGCCGCAACTCCGCCTCCGGAACCTACGGCTACTTCAAGGAGCACGCGCTCTCCAAGAAGGACTACAAGCCCTCCGTCAAGGAGCAGCCCGGTTCCTCGGCGGTCGTTCAGGCCGTCTCGACCGACAAGTTCGGCATGGGATATTCGGGCCTTGGCTACAAGACGGCCGACGTCAAGGCTCTGAAGGTTTCCGCCAAGGAAGGTGAGAAGACCTTCGAGGCCAACTCCGCCAACGCCTACGAGGGCACCTACCCGCTCGCCCGCTACCTGCTCGTCTACATCAACCACAAGCCGGGCACCGCGCTTGACCCCCTCCGCGCGGAGTTCATCAAGATGCTCTACTCCCGCCAGGGCCAGGAAGCCGTTGTGAAGGACGGCTACTTCCCCGTCACCGCGGAAATCGCCCGCGAGGACCTCAAGAAGGTCGGCCTGCCGGTCAAGTTCTGATCCCCGCATTCTGGAACGAGATTCAAGGAGCGGCTCACGGAAACGCGGGCCGCTCTCTTTCTTGAAGGAACACGACCCGCCAAGGGGCGGCCGGGAGCAAGCGAGCGTGGTCGATGCAGCGCGACAGCACGGCTCGGGCTCACCGTCCCCGTCCGACCCCGGTCGTGCGGAGCGACGGCGTAGCACGCTCCGGCGCGTCCGCCTCATTGACAAGACGGCTGCCGTAACCATCACTCTGGGCGGCCTCGGCGTCATTGTCGCAGTCTTCGGGATGATGGTCTTCCTCGCCGCGCAGGTTGTCCCACTGTTTGCGAGCGGCGAGGCGTTCGCAACGCACTCGGGCAAGACCGCACTCCCGAGCACTCCGCTCTTTGGGCTGACCGACGAGTATGTCGGACTGACCACGCTTGTGTTCCCCGATGGAAACGCCATTACGGTGGAGTTGGCCACCGGTGCGGAACTCGGGCGGGTCCGGCTCTCGCCCCCAGGCGTGTCGCCCACAGCCTGGTCGTTCTCTCGAGGCGATGGCGCGTTTGCACTCGGCTACGAGGACGGGCGGGTCCAGACCGGCAAACTGACCTACGAGTCGTCATTCCTCGCCGCCGATGAAGTCACCGGTGTTCTCGCCGCGCTCGCTCCGGGAGGCCGCATCGCGCACGCCGAGGGGTACGTCGAGCGTGTGCAGGCCGATCAGTTCCGTCTGGTGCGGCCCGCCATCGAGTCGCGCGATCCGGCGATACTCGAGCACGGTCAGGGCGCGATCACCCGGCTCGACTATCGCCTGTCGAGTGCTGCCCAATGGCTCGTGGCGACGCGGGCGGACCATTCCGCGGCGTTCAATCTTGTCCGCGTGACCACTCCTCTCGGCGGCGGCAAGCCCCGCACGGTTCTGAGTTCCTACCCCTTCACGCTCGCGTTGCCCGATGGGCGGGAAGAGCCTGCGTGGACGTTCCTTACCGGTGACGGCTCGCACATCCTCATGCTCTGGGCCGACGGCTTCTGCCAGCGATATGCGGTCCTGCGCGACCTCGAAGGAGAGTACACCGCGGCCGCAGCGGACGTGATCAGCATACCTGCGCGTGCCGGCGGGGGTGTGCCGCGCGTTCGCACCGCTATGATGATCCTTGGCGCGCGGACGCTCGTCGCGGGATTGGACGATGGCCGCGCCGTGGGGGTCTTTGTCGCCCGCGATGACGCGGCCTACACACCCGACCGCAACCGGCTCGTCATCGCGCACGACTACGACCTCGCCCAGAACGGCGCGGGGCCGTTGATCACTCTGGGCATCGGTCAGCGTGACCGGACATTCATCGCCGCGGATTCGGGCGGCAACATGTTCGTCCGCAACATGACCAGTGGCAAGCAGATCGTGGATATCCGCGCGGACGCGGACGCGGGGGGCGTGGGCCAAGAGGGCGGGTCGGCGCCGGTGCTCGTCGATGTCGGACCCAAGAACGACAGCATCATGGCGCTCAGGGCCGACGGCTCGTACCAACTCTGGCGCATGGACCCCAAGCACTCCGAGGCCTCCTGGGGCTCGCTCTTCGGAAGAGTGTGGTACGAGGGCGACCCCGAGCCGGAGTTTGTATACCAGTCTTCCTCGGGCGATGATGCCGCCGAGCCCAAGTTGAGCGTGACACCCCTGATCTTCGGAACGCTCAAGGCGACGCTCTACGCCATGCTCTTCGCGGTGCCGCTGGCGGTGCTCGCGGCGATGTTCACCAGCGAGATGCTGCACCCGACCGTGCGCAACCGCCTGAAGCCCGTGGTGGAGGCGATGGCCTCGCTTCCCTCTGTCGTGCTGGGCTTTATCGCCGCGATGATCATCGCGCCCTTCGCCCGCGACTGGCTCAACACGATACTCGCGTCGTTTGTCGTCGTTCCCTTTACGGTGCTGGTCGCCGCCCACCTCTGGCAGATGCTCCCCATCCGCATGACCAGCCGCCTCCGCAGCGCTCAGCACCTGCTTTTCATCACCGGCGCTGTTCTGGCGGGACTGCTGGCGGCGATCCCCATTGGTAATGCCGCCGAGCGACTGCTGTTCCGGCCCAGCGAGTCTGACGTGCTTGTCCTCGCCGGTTCCTTCGAGGCAGTCCCCGAGGCCCAGCGGCCCGCGTGGGTGGGCAACCGGGCGATCCTCGACGATGCCCAGACACGCGAACTGCGCGCCGATGGGCTCTACTTCCGCGATGGCCGGGTGGTCCGGCCGATCGGTTCGCTCTCAGATCCGTCGATCGCCGTGGTCGTGACGCACGACGGCCTCGACCGGGCCGATTTCCGCCTCTGGCTCGATGGTGTGATCGGCAGTCCCTACCCCGGCTGGCTGATCCTGCTCATCCCCCCCGGCGCGGTGCTGGCGTTCCTGCTGAAGTCGCGGGCGATCGAGCCGCTGGTGCATCGCAGCCCGAGCCTCCGCTTCGGATTTCCGGCCGCAGCCGCGGAGATGGGCATGTTGATTGTGGTGGGGGTTCTCACCGTCGCGATCGCCGCGGTGTTCGCGGGGCTTCTGACGATTGTGGGCCTTGATGCGCGCGACTGGGTGCTCGGCCCCTTCAACCAGCGCAACAGTCTTATCGTCGGCATCATCATGGGGTTCGCGGTCATCCCGATCATCTACACCGTGAGCGAGGATGCGCTCAGCAGCGTCTCGCCAGCACTCCGGTCCGCTTCCCTCGGCGCCGGCGCGACCAGGTGGCAGACCGCCGTTCGCGTGGTGCTCCCGGTGGCCGCGTCGGGCGTGTTCTCGGCGATCATGATCGGCCTCGGGCGCGCGGCCGGCGAGACGATGATCGTGCTCATGGCCACGGGCAACACGCCGAGCATGGACTGGAGCATGTTCTCAGGCTTCCGAACGCTCTCGGCGAACATCGCGACCGAACTCCCCGAGGCCGCCCAGCACTCCACGCACTACCGATTGTTGTTCCTCTGCGGGCTTGTGCTCTTTGCAATGACCGCCGTTGTCAACACGCTGGCGGAACTGGTCCGGCAGCGATTCCGAAAGCGGGCGGCCGGTCTTTAGATTCGCCAGACTTGCAAGTTTCGCCACGACCATGACCACCGATCCGACCAACCCTGCTTCGCCTGCCACGCCCAAGCCCAAGCGGCGAGTCACGCCGCTGTCGGCGCGCGGCGAGCCGGTGGTGTGGATCACGGGGATGGCGATGGTGGTCTGCACGCTGATGATCGTCTCGCTACTGGCGCTGACGCTCGTAATGGGTGCCCGGACGTTTTGGCCGCGTCCGATCGATCGCGTGGTGCTGCGCACCGGCGAAACGTTCCTCGGAGTTCCCGTCCGGCACGAGTCCTACGACGCGGGCAGCGAGGACCTGGCGGCGATCAATGCGTTGCGAACCGAAGGGGTGATCGACGCAACCGCATTCGACGAGACCGGTCGCCCCGTGCGCCGTTTGTACCGCGTCGGCAATCGCGAGATATACGGCGAGCCTTTCAGATGGGTGCCACTGTTCCAGGTCGCGTCGCGCGAGCCAGCCGAAGAAGCGGTGCTGCTGGAGCGGCTCGACTGGGGCCTGTGGATTGGCATCCCTGAGGCGGTGGTGCGACAGGAGACGGTGACGCTCGCCAAGGACGCGCCCGTGCCCGCCGATGGCCAGACCGCCGGGGGGCTTCGGTTCGAGCAGAAGGTGGGCGGGACGAACGACGATGGGTCGCAGCGGGTCGTCCGACGCACGTTCCTTGCGGAGGGCGCGTCCGCGTGGGACGCGTTCAATGAACTCCACCCGGGTGCCCGCGAAACGCTTGCGCGCGTGAAGTCGCTCGAGAAACACGATGTCGGAGCCGTGAACGCGAGCCTCGAGGCGGCCCGCCTGCGGTTCCGCGATGCGGAGATCGAACTCGCGCGAACGCAGTCAGGACGGAACTTGCCCATCGGCTACGCGCCCTGGCTGGCGGTCGGCGCGCTCGCCATCGCGGGACTCGGCGCGGCGCTCACACTCTCGCTGAAGGGGCCATCGCGCACCGCAGCGGGCCCAACGGGCCGGAAGGTCAAGGGTCGCGGGATGACCGCCGCCGCGGCGTGGTGCGTCGGGCTCGCGGCGCTGCTGGGGGCATGGGTCGAGCGGCCCTGGGGCGCGCCCGACATGACGCCCGAGCGGCTGGCCGGTCTCCGCGCAGCCTACGAGGAGGAAACCACGACGCTGTACGCCGAGTACCAGACGATCCTCGCCCGCATCCGCGAGATCGATCAGCAAGATTCCGGTCTGCGGCTGATCGTGCGAGAGGTGACCACGAACCGTTTCGCGCCCACCCGGCTTTCGGAGGTGGATGAGCCGCTCAGGGTCTCGCAGGTCGTGCTCGGTGTGGAGCCGAACTCGTTGGGTTTCTTTGGCAAGGTGGGCGTGTATGCGCAGCGGTGGAGCGAGTTCCTGTTCGATGAGCCGCGCGACACCAACACCGCCGGGGGCATCTTCCCAGTGATCTTCGGCACCGTCTCGCTCACGATCCTGCTGAGCATCGTGGTGGTGCCACTCGGCGTGGTCGCGGCCCTGTACATGCGTGAATACGCCAAGCAGGGTCTCATCACCTCCGTGGTCCGCATCGCGGTGAACAACCTTGCCGGCGTTCCGAGCATTGTCTACGGCGTCTTTGGGCTTGGTTTCTTCTGCTACTTCGTGGGCGAGTACGTCGACACCGGCCCGTCACCGGCGAGCGTGATGCCGCGCTCGGCGTGGTGGGTGGGCGTGGGCGTGCTGGTGCTCGCGGGAGTGAGCGCGTCGTGGCTCGGGATGTTCGGGCGTCCGGTGCCCGGCACCGTCGCGACCCGCTCGCAGCGTGCGCTCGCGTGGTCCGCGGCGGCGGTGTGGGTGCTCTCCGCGGGGGGGGCGGTGTGGCTCATCCTCGGGACGCCGTACTTCACGGGCCTATTCGAGGCCAATCAGCCCAACTCGATGTTCCGCTCGCGCGGCCTGCTGTGGTCGGCGCTCACGCTCGCGCTGCTCACGCTGCCCGTGGTGATCGTGGCGACGGAAGAGGCGATCGCGGCTGTTCCGCGCACCATGCGCGAGGGCTCGTACGGGTGCGGCGCCAGCAAGTGGCAGACGATCCGCCGGATCGTGCTCCCCCGGGCGATGCCGGGCATTATGACCGGGATGATTCTGGCGATGGCGCGCGGCGCGGGCGAGGTCGCCCCGCTCATGCTCGTCGGCGTGGTCAAACTCGCGCCGGAGTTGCCCGTCGACGGCCAGTTCCCGTTCGTCCACCTGGAGCGGAGTTTCATGCACCTGGGGTTCCACATTTACGATGTCGGATTCCAGAGCCCCGATTCCGAGGCGGCGCGTCCGCTTGTCTGGACGACGACACTCGTGCTGGTCATCGTGGTGCTGATGCTCAACCTCAGCGCCATCCGGCTGCGGTCGCGCCTCAGGCGGCGGTTTGTGGGTGGCGCGTTCTAGGGTCGGGCGGATGTGGGTGTCGAGTACGGAGCGGAAGATGATGAGGATCAAGAGCCCAAGAGCCCGGCCCGAGTCACGGCCCGATTCTCCGCCCGGAGGCGTTGGCAAAGCGCGCGCCGTCCGCGTGGACATACCATCGGTGCCTGCGCCCTCGCAGGGCCGCCCCATGCCACGAAACGCCCAATCAACGACCGATGAGCGCCTCACGGTGATGGACGCGATCCGTCAGGGGCTGCACTTCGAGGCGATGATCCATCCCGCGCTGCGGCAACTCGACCCGATCGTGCAGATGCGCGAGTTTCAGTTGTCCTACGGCGCGAACAAGGCCCTGCACTCGGTCTCGATGAGCATCCCGCGCAACCATGTGACAGCGCTCATCGGCCCCTCGGGCTGCGGCAAGTCCACGCTGCTCCGCTCGATCAACCGCCTCAACGACCTTGTCGACGGTGTTTCGACAAAGGGCGAGATCCTGCTCAACGGCGAGCCTGTCTATGCACCCGATGTTGATGTGATCGACCTGCGCAAGCGCATCGGCATGGTGTTCCAGAAGTCCAATCCCTTCCCCATGTCGATCTTTGAGAACGTGGTCTACCCGCTTCGTATCGATGGCGAGCGGCGCAAGGGCGTGCTGATGGAGGCTTGCGAGCAGAGCCTCCGCTGGGCCGCACTCTGGGACGAGGTGAAGGACCGCCTGAAGGATTCCGCCCTGGGTCTCTCCGGCGGCCAGCAGCAGCGCCTCTGCATCGCGCGGGCGATCGCCGCGGAGCCCGAGGTCCTGCTCATGGACGAGCCCTGCTCGGCGCTCGACCCGTTGGCGACGCTGAAGATCGAGGAGTTGATCCACGACATCGCAAGCCGCTACACCGTGATTATCGTGACCCACAACATGCAGCAGGCCTCAAGAGTCAGCGACTTCACGGCGTTCATGTACCTTGGCCGCTTGGTGGAGTTCAGCCCCACAGACGTGATCTTCCAGAACCCCGCGCTGCCCGAAACCGAGCAGTACGTCACCGGACGGTTCGGCTGAATGACACTTCGTCCCCGACTCTTGGGGGGCATGGTTTGGCTACGCTTTGGGAAGTCCCCCTTTGGTAGGGAATCGGTCACCACGCGAGCCCATTGCGTCGATCCTGTTGGCTACAGTTGAGGTCCCTGCCGTCCGGGGTGAACTCGGGCGTTGCATGGGCGGCGGAAGGGGCCTGGCGCGGGCCTGGCTCCCTCCCGGACGGTCCAGAAGTGCGTTTCGCCCTGCCGGGGTTTTCTATGAGTGATGCACCGCGCGCTGTCCCGCCGTCGGTCAACAGTTGGAGCGCCGAGTACCTCGACGCCGAGTATTCGCGGTACCGCGCAGACCCGGCCGGTGTTGCGCCCGATCTGCGCTCGTTCTTCCAGGGCTTTGACCTTGCGATGGCCCGTCCCGCGGCCGGGCGGCCGCCCGCCCAGGCGGGCGCGGGCGGCGGCCCCGACGCCGAGGCAATGCGCCTGCAATCCGCCGCCGCGGAACTCATCGAGAACTACCGCTCCATCGGGCACCTCGCCGCCCGGCTCGATCCCTTCGGTCGCGCCCCGCAGAGGCCCAAGGCTCTCACGCTCGAGTATCACGGGCTGTCCGAGGCCGACCTTGACCGCCCGGTCAACCACGGCACGCTGCCGCTTCCCCCGCAGACGACGCTCCGCGAGATCGTGGCCTTCCTCGAGGATACTTACTGCACCAGCATCGGCCTGCAGTCGGCGCACATCGGCAACTCCGATGAACGCACCTGGCTGCTGCAGCGGTTCGAGCGGGACCGCGGGCGTGTGCCACTGTCACGGGGCGACAAGGCGCACATCCTCGAGCGCATCGTGCGAGCGGAGCAGTTCGAGAAGTTCCTGCACAAGCGGTACCCCGGCGATAAGCGCTTCAGCCTCGAGGGCGGCGAGTCGCTCATCCCGCTCATGGACCGCGTCATCGAGGCCGCGAGCGAACTGGGCGTCGAGGAGATGGTCCTGGGCATGCCCCACCGCGGCCGGCTCAACGTCCTCAATAACATCGTCGGCAAGAGTTACGAGCAGATCTTCACGGAGTTTGAGGACTCATGGGAGGACAACACCGGCGGGAGCGGCGGGGACGTGAAGTATCACCGCGGATACTCCGGCGAGCGGACGCTGCGCACGGGACGCACCATCCATCTGGCCCTTGCGAGCAACCCGAGCCATCTCGAGTCCGTCAACGGCGTAGTGATGGGCCGGTGCCGTGGCAAGCAGCAACTCCGGGGCGACACCGAGCGCAGCCGCGTCATACCGATGCTCCTGCACGGGGACGCGGCGTTCATCGCGCAGGGTCCGGTGGCCGAGGCGCTGAACCTCTCGGGGCTTGACGGCTACACCGTGGGCGGCACGCTCCACATCATCGTCAACAACCTGATCGGCTTTACGACGGGGCCGGAGGATGCTCGATCCACCAGGTACTGCACGGACATCGCGCTCATGCTCGAGACGCCGGTGTTCCATGTGAGCGGCGAGGACCCGGAGGCGTGTGCCGCCTGTGCGCAGATCGCCGTCGAGTACCGTCAGAAGTTCAAGAAGGATGTTCTCATCGACATGTACTGCTTTCGGCGGTACGGGCACAACGAGCAGGACGAGGCGTCGTTCACGCAGCCGGTGCTCACCTCGCTCATCAAGGCCCAGCCCGGCGTCCTCGCGACCTACTCAAAGAAACTCCTCGCCGAGAGCGTGCTCAACGAGGCGGACATGGAAGCCATTCGGGCCCGGCTCCAGCAGGCGCTTGAACTGGCACAACTGGCGGCCCAGCAGAAGCCTTTCGACCCGACCATTGAGGCGGGCAGCAAGCGGTGGAAGGGCTTTGAGGGAAAGTTCACGTTCGAGCCCGCGCCCACGGCGGTGACGATGAAGCAGATCGAGCGGGTGTGCGAGGCGATGGGCCGCCTGCCCGAGGGGTTCAACCTCAACTCCAAACTCCGGCAGTTGGTGGCCGACCGCGCAGCGCTGCCCAAGACCAGGCACATCAGTTATGCGGATGCCGAGTCGCTGGCATTCGGCACGCTCCTGCTCGAGGGGCACGATGTGCGCCTCTCGGGCCAGGACTGCCGTCGCGGCACGTTCTCGCACCGGCACGCGGTCGTGCGCGACATGGACACCGAGGCGCGGTATGTCCCCCTGAACAACATGCTCCCGCAGGCCGATGAGGCGGGCCAGGCCCACGGCATCGGCAAGACGCAGGCACGCCTGCACGTCTACGACTCGCCCCTCTCCGAGGCCGCGGTGATGGCGTTCGACTATGGCTACAGCCTGACGGACCCGAACATTCTGGTGATGTGGGAGGCCCAGTTCGGCGACTTCGCCAACGGGGCGCAGGTCATCATCGATCAGTACCTCGCCAGCGCCGAGATGAAGTGGGCGCGATGGTCGGGCCTCGTGCTTTTGCTCCCGCACGGCTACGAGGGCGCCGGGCCGGAGCATTCCTCGGCCCGTATCGAGCGGTTCCTGCAACTCTGCGGCAACAACAATCTCCAGGTCTGCCACCCCTCGACCGCCGCGCAGGTCTTCCACATGCTCAGGCGGCAGGTCAAGGCCACCTACCGCAAGCCGCTGATCGTCGCGACGCCCAAGAGCATGTTGCGAGTTGCGACCAGCACGATCGAGGAACTCACGACCGGCCACTTCGAGCACCTGCTCGACGATCCCGCGTTCGCCGGCGCTTCGGCCCGTGCTCGGTCGTCCGTCACGCGGCTGCTCTTGTGCAGCGGCAAGTTCTACCACGAACTCGCCGCGCGGCGCGATGCGATGCGCCGTACGGACACCGCGATCGTCCGCGTCGAGCAGTTGTACCCGTTCCACGCGGACCAGGCCCGGTCGATTCTCGCGAGTTATCCCAAGGCCGCCACGGTCTCGTGGGCGCAGGAAGAGCCGCGCAACAGCGGTGGTTACCTCTACATGGCCGATGTGTTCAGGACCGTGTTCGGGCGCGAGTTGGCCTATATCGGCCGCCCGGCCGCGGCCACGACCGCCACCGGTTCCAAGCACCGCCACAAGGATCAGCAGGAGGCCTTGATCGTCGCAGCCATCGGCGAGGCTCCCGCGCCGGCCCACGACCACGCTTCCAACGGCAGTAACGGCGCGCCGGCCAAGCCCGCAGGCAAGCCCAAGGAAGAAGTCAAAGCCTGACCGTCCACTGATTCGCGCACGCCTCTCTATCCTCATTCGGACCAACCATGCCGACCAACATTGTCATCCCGGAGATGGGCGAGTCCGTGACGCAGGGCGTCATCGCGAGTTGGCGGAAGAAGCCGGGCGAATACGTCCGGCGTGATGAGACCGTGCTCGAACTCGAGACCGACAAAATCACCGCTGAGATTCCGGCCCCGGCATCTGGCGTGCTGACGCACGGCGGCAAGGCTGGCGACACGGTCAAGGTCGGAGCGGTGGTTGGGCGGATCGAAGAGGCCCCGGAGCCGGCTGCGAGCGGTAGCGCGGGCGGGAGCAGCGGCGGCAGCACGGAGGCAAAGGCTCATCCCCACCAGTCCCCAGTCCCGAGCAAGCCTGGCGCACCACCGGCACCAGCCACAAACGGCCATCACGAGCCCGCGGCCGGGAGCAGCGCCGATGTCCGCGCGACCCCTTTGGCGAAGAAACTCGCCGACGAACACGGGGTTGAACTCAAGGCCGTTGCGGGCACGGGCGCGAGTGGTCGCGTGCGAGAGCAGGATGTGCTCGACGCCGTTGCCGCTCGCGGCAAGGGGTCCACTTCCGCACCGCTTCCGGCAACGGCACCCGCGCCCACCAGCGCGCAGGGAGTTGCAGGCACGGGGGTCCGGCGCGAGAAGATGTCACAACTCCGTCAGCGGATCGCTTCGCGACTGGTCGAGGCGCAGCACACCGCCGCGATGCTCACGACCTTCAACGAGTGCGACATGACTTCGGTCATGGGCCTGCGCAAGCAGTACAAGGAATCCTTCGAGAAGAAGCACGGCATCGGCCTTGGGTTCATGTCGTTCTTCGTCAAGGCGGTCGTCAACGCGGTTCGGGCGTTCCCGCTCGTGAACGCTTCCATTGTGCAGGCGAGCGCGGGCGGCGAACTGGAGATCGAACACCACGACTCGGTGCATGTGGCGGTCGCCGTCGGCACCCCCAAGGGCCTGGTGGTGCCGGTCGTGCGCGGGTGCGAGAACCTGTCTTTCGCGCAGGTCGAGCAGGGGATCAAGGACCTCGCGACCAAGGCCCGCGACGGCAAACTGACCCTCGCGGACATGCAGGGCGGCACGTTTACCATCACCAACGGCGGCATCTACGGCTCGCTGATGAGCACGCCCATCCTCAACCCGCCCCAGTGCGGCATCCTCGGGCTGCACGCGATCAAGAACCGCGCTGTCGAGGACCCGGCCAGCCCCGGGCAGGTGGCCCTCCGGCCCATGATGTACCTCGCGCTTTCCTACGACCACCGTCTGGTGGATGGGGCAGAAGCCGTCCAGTTCCTGGCGACGGTCAAGAACTGCATCGAGGACCCCGCCCGTCTGATGCTGAGCGTCTGACCGCCCGCCTGCAACGCAACCCAAAGACGACAAGGCCCGATATCGGTACCCGCGGTAGCGGGGTCGTTGACCCGCCGGGGCGAGCCGCCCAAGTCCGTCGTCGGCAGGCCCGCGGCCGCGTTGTTGCCGGCGGCGATGCACGGCGAGGCGCGTCGGCCTTGCACCCTCACGCGGGGCCTGTCGCTGCATTATGCTGTAAGGGACACAGCGCGCTGCGACAGGCTCACGACTTAGGAGAGGCCAGGGATGACGACCAGACCCCCATCGCGAACGGCAACCACCGGGGCTGTCGCTTCAATGGACATCGACTCCACGCTTGTTGAGAATCGAATATTCCCGCCCGGCGATGCGCGCAAACTCGGGTTCGACCGCTGGCAGGTCGGCACGCTTGATGACTATCGCGAGATGCACCTGCGTTCGATCGCGGACCCCGAGGGATTCTGGGGCGAGGCGACCGCGCGGCTCGCGTGGTCGGCACCCTGGAGCAAGGTGCTTGATTGGAAGGCGCCCGATGCCCGGTGGTTTGTCGGCGGCACGCTCAACGTTTGCCACAACTGCGTCGATCGTCACGTCGAAGCGGGGTTTGGCGAGCGCATCGGCCTCATCTGGGAAGGCGAGCCGATGGGCCCCGGGGGGGCGGGGCCGGAAGTTCGGCGTTTTCGGTACCGCGAGTTAATGGCCGAGACCTCGCGCGCTGCGAACGCGCTCAAGGCTCTGGGCGTGAAGAAGGGCGACGTCGTCACGATCTACATGCCCATGGTGCCCGAGCTGGCGATCGCCATGCTCGCGTGCGCCCGCATCGGCGCTGCGCACAGCGTCATCTTCGGAGGCTTCGCACCGACCGCGATCAGCGAACGCGTCATCGATGCGAACTCGCGCGTGATTATCACGGCCGATGGCGGGTACCGGCGCGGCGAGGTCGTCCCGCTCCTCAAGAACGTGGATGAGGCGGTGGCGGCGCTGGCCGCACACGGGCACGAGGTCGAGCATGTGGTTGTGGTCGAGCGCACCAGGGCACTCGCGGCCGACAAGCACTTCCGCACCGGCGAGCCGCGCATCGGTCCCACAAAGTACCATTGGTGGGCGGACGTGCGCACCGCGGCCTCACACACCTGCCCGTGCGAACCCATGGACAGCGAGGACATGCTCTTCCTGCTCTATACCTCGGGCTCGACCGGCAAGCCCAAGGGGATCGTTCACACCACCGGCGGGTATCTCACCTTCGTTGCGCTCACGGCGCATCTCACGTTCAACCTGAACCCCGATGAGCCAGGCACTGGCGACCCGCAGGGCGGCCGTGGCCAGACGTTCTGGTGTACCGCCGACATCGGCTGGGTGACGGGCCACAGTTATGTGCTCTACGGCATCATGGCCAACCGCGTGCCGACACTGCTCTACGAGGGCGCGCCGAACTTCCCCGCTGTTGGAGCAGGGGGGGGCGGAGACCGCTTCTGGGAGATCATCGCGCGCCACAAGGTCACGCAGTTCTACACCGCGCCCACCGCGATACGCACGTTCATGAAGTGGGGTGACGACCTGCCGGCGCGCCACGACCTGTCGAGCCTGCGGATCATCGGCACTGTCGGCGAGCCCATCAACCCCGAGGCGTGGATGTGGTACCGCGCGCACATCGGACGGGGGCGCTGCCCGGTCGTCGATACCTA
>CAYMWG010000009.1:0-9754 GCA_964393765.1 uncultured Phycisphaeraceae bacterium | reverse complement strand
GATACCTACTGGCAGACCGAGACCGGCGGGCACGTCGTGACGCCCCTCCCCGGCGCAACGCCGACCAAGCCCGGCTCCTGCACGCTTCCGATGCTGGGAATCGATGCCGCCATCGTGAACGAGCAGGGCGAGGAACTGGGTCCCAACAAGGGCGGACTATTCGTCATCCGCAAGCCCTGGCCCGGCATGCTCCGCGGCGTCCACGGCAACCGCGAGCGGTTCGTGAGCAACTACTGGTCGCGCGTGAAGAATCCCGCTACCGGCGAACCGTACTACTTCTCCGCGGATGGTGCCCGGCGCGATGAGGACGGGTACTTCTGGATTCAGGGACGCATCGACGATGTGATCAAGGTCAGCGGCCACCTTCTCGGCACGATGGAGGTCGAGAGCGCGCTGGTCTCGCACCCGGCGGTCGCCGAGGCCGCGGTGGTCGGTGTGCCGCACGAGATCAAGGGCAGCGCGATCGTGGCGTTCGTGACGCTCCGGCCGGCGTGGCTGAGGGACAACAACCGCCAGCCCGATGAGGCGCTCAAGAAGGAACTCGCGGCACACGTCGCCAAAGAGGTCGGTGCTCTGGCTCGCCCGGAGCAGGTGCGGTTTGCCGACGGCCTGCCCAAGACCCGCTCGGGCAAGATCATGCGGCGGCTGCTGCGGGATGTGGCGGCGGGTGTCGAAAAGATCACCCAGGACACAACGACGCTGGAAGACTTCTCAGTGGTGGCGAAACTGCGAGCGGATGAGGAGTAGCGGGGTCCGCGTATCGCCACGTCCGGCTTACTGGCCGGTAGAATACACCGGCCTACCATGCTCCCCATCTGTGTTTTTTCAGCAGGAATCCACGCCATGAAACTGAGCAACGTTTCACTGTCCATCCTTGCCGCCGCGGCCCTGAGCCTGCCTGTCCTGCCCGCGCTGGGCCAGGCGGAAACTGCCCCAAAGCCCGAGGCCAAGCAGCCGGAGGCGGACAAGCCCAAGACCGACGACAAGACGGATACGAAGCCCGCAAAGGAGGAAGCCAAGTTGGTGTACGTCAACATGAAGACGTCGATGGGCGATCTCGTGATCGAACTCAACCAGGATAAGGCCCCGATCACGGTCAAGAACTTCCTCAACTATGTGGACAAGCAGCACTACCACAACACGATCTTCCATCGCGTCATCAGCACGTTCGTGCTCCAGGGCGGCGGCTTCGGCACCGACCTCAAGGAGAAGTCGACGGACAAGTCCATCAAGAACGAGTGGCAGAACGGCCTGAAGAACACGCGCGGCTCGCTCTCCATGGCCCGCACCTCGGACCCCGACTCGGCCACCAGCCAGTTCTTCATCAACGTCAAGGACAATGCCGACCTCGACATGGGCGGCCCCCGCTATGGCGGCGCGGCCTACGCCGTGTTCGGTCGCGTGGTCGCCGGGATGGAAGTTGTGGACAAGATCAAGGTCGTCCCCACGGGCACCAAGCCTTTCGCCAGCGGCATGCAGATGTCGGATGTTCCCAAGACCAACGTCGTGATCGAGTCGGTGACGCGCATGACCGATGACGACGCCAAGAAGGCGATCGATAAGACGGCGAAGTCCGCCGATGCCCCTGAGAAGAAGTAACCGCGATTCCAGACTATCAGATTGCAAGGCCCGGGCCTCGTGCTCGGGCCTTTTTCATTGCCCGGCGACGATTCCCCGCCTCTGGCGCTCTACTTCCCGATCCCCAGGAACGGCAGCACGATCGAGACGGCGATCAGGATGATGATGATCCACTCCAGCAGATCTGCCCGCACGACGGTTTGGTAGTCGCTCATCTTCTCGTAGATGCTCTCCAGCGTCCGCAGCTTGCGGCCGATCGTTTCGTCGCGCTCCGGAAGGTGGAATCGTGTCGCCGCCAGCCGGTAGAGGCGTGCGAGGTACTGATCGCCGATCAGCTTCAGCGCGCTGTTCACGTTCTCAAACAGCAACGCGCTGTCGACCTGGAGCCGGCCGATCCGGGCAAGGTCGCGCACAGGCGGGGGCAGGATGAACCAGCGGCGACGCCCCCCCTGCACCGAGAGCGCCCGATACGACTCCTCAAGCTCGGTGTCGAGCCGGTCGTCCAGGTACCTCAGCTCCAACAACTGGACGTTGGCAAACTCAAGCACGGTCAGCGCATCCTCGCCATCCGTATCCAGCACGATGGCCCCGTTCCAGTCAACCAGCACCGCATCGTTGGGGCTGTACACCAGTTTGCACGCCAGCGCGTCCCCGGCCTCTTCGGCTGAAATCGGTCCACGTTCCGCCCGCAGAGTCTGCGCCATGAGTGTCGGGTGGTTGCTCAGCAGCCGCGATGGCGCAGCGCCGCCGGCGAGCCCGCTGATCTGAAAGATCGCGTAGTCCTCCATCCGGGCATCGATCCGCGGCGATCGCGCCGCCGGCCCCAGCATCTCGATGAGTTGCCTCACCTGACTTCGCGCCTCGGTCTGAATCGCCGCGTTGTTGAACACCGCCTCCGAGAGATCGAGCAGTCGCGACACCGGCCCTTCCAGATCGATGCGGAACCGCACGGAGACCGCCCCAAAGTCGAAGACCACTAGCTCGACGGTCGGTTGGGTCGTGAAGCCGCCGATCGCCAGCGGCGCGGCCGTGCTGACAATCCGCAGCGGCGCGGGGCTGTACTCGAAGTAGGGCGGGGCCTTACGGGAATGCCGCACCACCACCCGTTGTTTGGCCCCGGTGATCAGTCGCTCCGCTTCGTCAAGATCGATCGCCGTCGCCACGTCATACGCGGCAAGCACCACGCACTTTCCGCCGCCGGGGCTGATCTCCGGCAGGTGCCCCGCCCCTCCGGTCAATGGCGGGGAAGTGCGGTTCGTGTCGTCTGGAGGCATAGGACCGTCCCTTCGCGGCGAGCCACGGGAGACTATACTCGCGCCCGACCCTGGCCCCGTTTTCTCAACCCGTGGCCCGCCGTTTCATACGTTTGAGGCGGCGCCGATTCCGATGCCCGCTCGGCGCAAGTCCGATGAAGCAGCGCCTCGAGCTCGAAATCCTCAGACAGCCCGATGACACAACGTGCGGGCCGACGTGCCTTCAGGCGATCTACCGATTCCATGGCGATGAGGTGCCGCTCGGACAGGTCATCGGCGAGGTGGAGCGGCTCGAACACGGCGGCACCTATGCCGTGTACCTCGGCCGGCACGCGCTCGCCCGCGGCTACGACGTCACACTCTACACCTGGAACCTGGAGGTTTTCGACCCCACCTGGTTCCTGCTCTCACGCGACGGCCTCGCCGCCCGTCTCCGCGAGCGCACCAAACTCAAGACCCAGTCGAAGATTGGTCGCACGCACCGGGCTTATCTCGACTACATTGCCCAGGGCGGCGAGGTGGCGTTCGAGGATCTGACGACCAAACTGATTCGCAAGTTTCTCAACCGCGGCACGCCGATCCTCACTGGCTTGTCGTCGACGTTCTTGTATCGTGCGATGCGTGAGTTTGGGGACGCGATGGAGGATGACGATGTCCGCGGCGAACCGCAGGGCCACTTCGTGGTCCTCTGCGGGTACGACAAGGACGACCGCACCGTGCTCGTCGCCGACCCGATGCACCCGAACCCTGCGTTCCAGGGACTTCAGTACGTCGTGGACATCGACCGCCTCGTTTGCGCTATTCTGCTGGGAATCATGACGCAGGATGCGGACATGCTGGTGATCGAGCCGCGGGGCAAGTCAGTTGTTTCACTGGAGAGTGGAGGCGGCGAGGGCGGGCGCGCAAGGCCCCGATCCGATGCGTCCTACCCGAGCAAACCCAACGATCCGGACGACAACCTGTGGCGATCCTGATCGTTGTCAACAACCCCGACAAGTGGCCCCTGCATGTGCCGGGCGTGGATGTCGTTTCCGCGCGGTCGTACGTCTCCGATACGCGCTACAGCGAACTGCGAGGCACCAAGGTGTTCAACCTGTGCAAGTCGTACCGCTACCAGTCGGTCGGCTACTACGTCTCGCTGCTGGCCGAGGCGCGCGGGCACAAGCCCATGCCGTCGGTAACCACCATCCAGGACCTCAAGTCGCCCACGATGGTGCGGCTGGCCGAGGACGACCTCGACCAGGTGATCCAGGAGTCTCTCTCACACCTGGGCGCGGCCGAGTTCACGCTCTCGATCTACTTCGGGCGCAACCTCGCCAGACGCTACGAACGCCTTGCGCTCCGTCTGTTCAACCTCTTCCCGGCCCCGCTGCTCCGCGCGCAGTTTGTCAAGGACGGCGAGTGGACGATCAAGGGCATCGCGCCAATCCCCGTAGGAGATGTTCCGCCAGAGCACCGCGCGTTCCTGCTGGATGTGGCGCAGGAATACTTCGCGGGCCGCCGCCGCACATCAGGCGCGCGGAGTCTGTCCCGCTATGACCTGGCGATCCTCCGCAACCCGCTGGAGGAGTCCAGGCCCTCCAACGACGGCGCAATCGGGAAGTTCATCCGCGCGGCCAAGTCGCTTGGGATCGACGCCGAGGTCATCGGGCGCGACGACTACGCCCGCCTTGCCGAGTTTGACGGCCTGTTCATCCGCGAGACCACCAAGGTCAACCATCACACCTACCGCTTCTCGCGCCGCGCTGCGGCCGAGGGGCTGGTGGTCATCGACGACCCCGAGTCGATCGTCAAGTGCTCGAACAAAGTCTTCCTCGCCGAGATGCTCGAGCGGCACGACATCGGCCACCCGCGCACCTTCATCGCTCACAAGGACAACATAGAGGACATCCCGCTGTATGTCGGCTTCCCGTGCGTGCTCAAGCAGCCCGATTCGGCCTTCAGCCAGGGCGTCGTGAAGGCGACCGATCCGGCGATGCTCGAGCAGCAGACACGGATGCTCCTGGAAGGCTCTGACCTGATCATCGCGCAAGAGTTCGTCCCCTCCGACTATGACTGGCGGGTCGGCGTGCTCGATGGCAAGGTGCTCTTTGTCTGTAAATACCACATGGTCCGGGGGCACTGGCAGATCGTCTCAACCTCGCGCTCCGGCGAGAAGGACTTCGGCAGAGTCGAGGCGATCCCGCAGGAACTCTGGCCGCGACGCGTGGTGTCCGCCGCCGTCCGTGCTGCCAGCCACATCGGCGACGGCCTCTACGGCGTCGATGTGAAGCAGGTCGATGGCAAGGTGTACGTCATCGAGGTCAACGACAACCCCAACATCGATTCGGGGTACGAGGATCGCCTGCTCGGGAAGGAAATCTACCTGCGGATCATGCAGGTGTTTCTCGACCGGATGCGGGCGCGGCGTGAGGGCGCGACACGGGAGTAGGAATGGAACACGGATGGGATCTATGAGACGCATGAGTCCCATTTGACGTATTGGGACATTTCGGCAGTCACGAGGGAGCCTTCACGGTGAGCCTGAAACTCTTTGAAGCCTTCGGTGTCGAACTCGAGTACATGCTCGTGGACGCGGCAACACTCGATGTCGCACCTGTGGCCGACCGCGTCATCCGCGCGCGCTGCGGCGCGTTCAGTGGCGAGATCGAGGCCGATCGCGGCATCTCGTGGTCCAACGAACTCGTGTCGCATGTGCTCGAACTCAAGACCACCGACCCGACACCCTCCCTGGAGACGTGCGCTGCGGACTTCACCGCCAACGTGACGGCCATCAATGATCTGGCGGCCCGACTCCCACGTTCCGGCGGAAGCGGCGGACCGACGCGGCTGATGCCCGGCGCGATGCACCCGTGGATGGACCCGCCGAGCCAGACGGTGCTGTGGCCGCACGAGTACGCCGAGGTGTACGCCAACTTCCACCGGCTCTTCGACTGCCACCGGCATGGCTGGGCGAACCTGCAATCCGTTCACCTCAACCTTCCCTTCGACGGCGATGAGGAGTTCGGGCGGCTGCACGCCGCGGTGCGTCTTGTGCTGCCGCTCCTTCCCGCGCTCTGCGCCTCCAGCCCGCTGATGGACGGTCAACTGACCGGCATCGCCTGCAACCGTCTGGAGGTGTATCGCAACAATCAGCGGGCGGTGCCGTCGCTCTCAGGGCGTGTTGTTCCGGAGCCGGTCTTCAGCCGCGCTGACTACGAGCGCGTGATCCTTGAACCAATCGCGCGCGATGTGGAGCGGCTCGACCCAGGCGGCACGATGAAGGCCGAGTGGATGAACTCGCGCGGCGCGATCGCCCGCTTTGATCGCGGCTCGATCGAGATCCGCGTGATGGACATTCAGGAGTGTCCGCTCGCCGACCTGGCGATTGTCCGCGCTGTCGTCGGCGTGCTCCGCTGGATCGTGAGCGAATCACCCTGCCCGCTCGCCGAGCATCAACGCTGGCCCGTGGACCCGCTGGTGCGCGTGCTCGATGCGACGATCCGCGATGGTGACCGCGCGGTAATCGATGATGTTGAGTACCTCCGCGTGTTCGGGATTACTGGCGGCTCGCATTGCCGCGCTTCGGAAGTGTGGGAGCACCTGCTCGATGCCGCGGGGGTGGCCTTCCGCACCGACCCGTCACTCTCCCCTCTGAAAACGATTCTCGGGCTGGGCACGCTCTCGCGTCGTCTGTCCGATGCACTTGGCGCTGGCTCCGGTCCCGTGGATCGCGCTGCGATGCGCACGGTGTATCGCGACCTCTGCGATTGTCTCGCCGCCGGCAGGATGTACGGTGAAGCCGCGCACTGACCGTATCATCATCACCTGCGAGCACGGGGGGAACCGCATCCCGCGCTCGCTGGTCGCGGCCTTTAGACCGCTCCGGTCGATCCTCGCCACGCACCGCGCGTGGGATCCCGGTGCGCTGGACCTCGCGCGCCAGTTTGCACGCACCCTGCACGCCCCAGTTTTTGTTTCCACCGTCTCACGGCTGGTCGTGGACCTCAACCGCTCGGAACACCATCCCCGCGTGTTCTCGACGGTCACACGGGCGCTGCCGGCCAAGAGGCGCGACGAGATTCTGGACACCCGCTACCGACCCTTTCGCGCGGACGTTCTCGCGGCGGTCGCGCACGCGATCGCCCGAGACGAAAAAGTTGTCCACATTTCCGTGCATAGTTTTACTCCGGTGCTCGCGGGTGTTCGGCGCAGCGCCGACATCGGCCTGCTCTACGACCCGAGCCGCCGGTGCGAACGCGACCTCGCCGCGGCGTGGCGGCGGGCCATCCTCCGGCTCGATCCGTCGCTCCGCGTGCGGATGAACTACCCGTACCGCGGCACGGCCGACGGGCACACAACCAGCCTCCGAGGCCGGTTTCCGGCCCGTTGGTACATCGGGATCGAACTCGAAATCAACCAGGCGATCGTGCGTGCGGGTGGCCGACGGTGGGGATCGGTGCGGTCGATCCTGACAGCTGCGCTCGTGCAATCTCTCCGGCGCGAGCGTCGGAAATCGCCCGGAAAATGATGCTTGCGGCTCGCCGATCTCGATCTCCCGCTTGGGAAACCACGGTTTTCCACAGGAGCGGAGTTGAATGTTCTGCCGATCTGGTGTAAAACAAGTTGCGGTTGATGGACCAACCGGCACAAACCAGTCCTTTTTCAATGGAGAAGACGATGGCGAAGAAGACCGCAAAGACCACCAAGAAGTCCTCGAAGATCGCTCAGTCCACCAAGCCCCGCAAGAAGAGCGAACTCTTCAACCTGATCGCCGAGCACACCGAACTCAGCCGCAAGCAGGTCGCTGGCGTGTTCGAGACCCTCGGGAACATCATGGCCGCGGACCTCGCCAAGCCCGCCGATGGCCGCCCTCGCATCTTCGTCGTCCCCGGGATGATGAAGGTCCAGTCGATCTACAAGCCCGCCACAAAGGCGACGGTTCGTCCTGACCCGTTCAACAAGGGCCAGATGATGAACGTCAAGGCCAAGCCGGCCCGCACGGTTGTCAAGGTCCGCCCCCTCAAGGGCCTGAAGGACATGGTCTGATCGATCGGGCCTACGCCCACCATGAGAGTCGCCGCGGCGACCGAATCGTGGCAGCAGCAATCCGACGCAACTCTGCACCGCCGGCGGTATCCCCGTCGGCGGTGTTGTTTTTGATCTGCTCAGATCCCCGTCGTCGGCAGCCACCCCATTCCGCTTGCCGTCCGCACCAGCGGCTCGCCGCGTTCATCAAGGCCAACCAGTTCGCCCGTCGCCGGCGTGCCGTCGTCGAGGACGCACGAATGTTGCGAGCCAACGCCCCAGAGCATCGCGTTCGCGCGCGACACCAGCCCGGCATCCGGCCACGGTCCATCAATCGCAGGCCCAACCCGCTCCAGAAGCGCCGAGAGTACCGTCTCAGGATCGAGGTCACGCCCCAGCGCTGCGCGGATGGTCGTCGCCCGCGCGCGGAGTTCCTCGGGGAGACGGTACGCATCAAAGTTCAGGTTCACGCCGATGCCGACCACTACCCGCAGTCCCTCGCCGCTTCCCATCACTTCCGTCAGCACGCCGCAGACCTTGCGCCCGTCGATCAGCACATCGTTGGGCCACTTGAGGCACAGACGCGATGCATCCGCCGCGCTAACCGCCGCGTGCAGCGATTCCGTAACAGCCACGCCGATGCGCAGGCCCAGCCCCTCAACGAGCGCCGGCATCTCCTTGGTGGCCCGGAACTCCGTGCCGTGCGAGTGAGTGCTCGCGCGCGGCGGCCATACCAACGTCATCCACAGCCCGCCCGCCGGGCTTGACCACTGCCTTCCCAGCCGCCCGATCCCGCCCGTCTGCGTCCGGGCGACGATGACCAGCGGCGCATCTCCGTCGTGTCCTGATTCGATCAGCCGGCGCGCGTGAAGACTCGTCGAGTCGATCTCGGCAAGATTGAGGCGGCGGAAGGTGGGAGGCAGAGTTTCCGAGATGGTGATGCCTCGAACTGTTCGGGATCGTCTCAGCGCTCAGCGCCACGATTCGGTCGTCTCGCGACGCTCATCGTGGGCGTGGTGCTTTGCATCACGTCTGCAGCACACCCGTCTTGAACGGTCGCGAGTAGTCCCAGTTCTCCGTCATTCCCAGCGCGGCGATCAGTTCCTCGCGGGTCCGGTGCGGCTCGATGATCCGGTCCAGCCAGCCGCGAGCTGCGCCGTGCCGGATGTCCGCCTGCTGGGTGTACCCCGCGTGGACCGCCGCGGTGATGGCCTTGTGCGTTTCCTCGTCGATCGTCTCGCCCTTGCGCTTGCGGCTGGCTTCCTCGATCGTCGTCAATACGCCTGTCGCCTGGTTCGCGCCCATCACAGCACACTTCCCACTCGGCCAGGCCAACGTGATGAACGGGTCGAACCCGCGCCCGCACATCGCGTAGTTTCCCGCGCCGTACGAACCGCCGAGGATGACCACGATCTTGGGCACCACGCTGTTGCTCATCGCGTTGACCATCTTCGCGCCGGCGCGGATGATCCCGTGCTGCTCGCTCTCCTTGCCGACCATGAACCCCGTCGTGTCGTGCAGGAACACCAGCGGAATCTTCCGCTGGTTGCAGTCCATGATGAACCTCGCGGCCTTGTCCGCCGAGTCGTGGTAGATCACGCCCGGCAGTTGCACCGCTCCGGTCCCCGTGCGCGTGATCCGCTTCTGGTTGGCGACGATGCCGCAGACGAGTCCCCCGACCTTGGCATACCCGCAAAGGATCGAAGGGCCGTAATCGGCCTTGTACTCATCAAAGTCGGGCGTGAGCACCCCATTCGCGTTACGCGAGTCGACGATGCACGCGATGATGTCGCGCACCTCGTACTGCGTCCCCTGCTTGTCGGTGAAGAACTCGTACACCTTCTCCGGCCCGTGGTACGCGGGTGCGACACGCCCGCGATCTCTCCCTTGGTCCCCCGATCCCTCCCCCCCTTCCC
>CAYMWG010000008.1:0-28694 GCA_964393765.1 uncultured Phycisphaeraceae bacterium | reverse complement strand
AACTCGGCGCAAAGACCCCTGCGCCCGGGGGCGGCGCGGCGGCGTGCATGACGGGCGCGACCGCCGCGGCCCTCGCGCACATGGTTGTTGAATACTCGCTCGGCAAGAAGAACCTCGCGGAGCATCAGGCGGAACTGGCGCACGCCTCAGCGACGTTGGCGCGGGCGCGGAAGGTCATGTTGCAACTCGCGGATGAGGACGCCGCGGCGTACGCGCTCGTGAACGAGTTGCGGAAGTTGCCGGAGACGGATGCACGCCGGATCGCGGAGTTTCCAGACGCTGCGGGGGCGGCTATCGCCGCGCCGCGGGCGACGCTGGCGCTCTGCATCGACCTGCTGCGACTGATCGAGTCGCTGTGCGGGCGCACCAACCGGCACCTCCGCTCGGACCTGGCCATCGCCGCGGTGCTGGGCGAGGCCGCGGCACGCAGCGCATGGTGGAACGTCTCGGTCAACCTGTCGATGGTGGCCGATGAGGCCGAGCGGGGGCGGCTCGCGGCGGAGGGGAACCGGGCGTGCGTGACCGCGGCGGCGATCCGTGAAATGGTCGAGCGGGAGTGCGCGGCGGAGTGAGCCGCAAGGGCCGTGGGGCCACCAACCTACACTTCCGCGTGCCCCTGCCCCCCGAGAGCATCGCCCCTCAGAGCCTGCGCATCGCGATCCTCCTGGAGATGCTCGAGGAGGTCAGCCGCGCCACGGAGCCCGAACACGCGGTGCAGGCTTACGTCGCGAGGATCGGCAAGTTGCGCCCCGTGGACGGCATGGTCGCGGCATCGGTGCGGAACATGCCGCCGGGTCAGTACAAACTGACGCGGCGCGGCCGGACCACCGAGCCGGGCGGCCCCTTCAAGCACCAGATCGTCGATCCGTGGAAGAACTGGAACAGGCTCCGGGCCTGCTCGGGCGGTTTTCTGGGCGCGATCATCGCCGCGGAGGAGCCGCGGTTGCTTACGAATATCGATCTGTCAGACGACCCGGTGCTGGGCGAGGAGTTCGCGGATATGCGGTCGTGCCTTGCCATCCCCATCTTCGATGGGGGAAAGGTGCTCAACTGGGTCTTCCAGTTCAAGGTCGATCCCGACGGCTTTCGGGAAGACGATCTGGAACAGCAGTTGCTGTCGGTGAACCTGTTCGGCTCCATGACCAAGAATCTGGTGTCGATCGACCAGATCCGGAAACTCAACGATCGACTCAACGCGCAGTTCGAGGAGGTCGCGCGGGTGCAGCAGGCGCTGCTGCCCAAGGCCAACCCGCTGATTCCCGGGCTGGCCTTCGCGACCAGTTACCTCACCAGCGAGCAGGCGGGCGGCGACTACTACGACTTCTTCGAGTTGCCCGGCGACAGGTGGGGCATTCTGATCGCGGATGTCGCCGGGCACGGTCCGGGCGCGGCGACTGTTATGGCGATGCTCCACGCGATCCTGCACGCGCACGGGGGCATTGACGATGGCCCGGCGCGGGTGCTCGATTACGCCAACACGCGCCTGTGCGCAGCGCAGATGGAGCGCTCGTTCGTGACGGCGATCTTCGCGGTGTACGACCCCTCGGCCCTGACGCTGACCTATGCGCGCGCCGGGCATCCGCCGCCACGCCTGAAGGACACGCGAACGGGTGAGGTAAGCGTGCTCGATGGCGATGCGGGCGTGCCGCTGGGCATTCTGGAGAGCGACCGGTTCGAGCAGCACGAGGTCCGGCTGGAGCCGGGCCAGACCGTGGTGCTCTACACAGACGGCATCACCGAGGCGTTCAACGAGCGGCGCGAGATGTTCGGCACTGACGGGCTCGACCGCGCGCTGCGGAAGTGCTCGGGCGAGCCTGACTGCATCGTGGACAGCGTTCACGCGGCCCTCTTTGCGCACACCGGCAGCCGGATGCGCGATGACGACCAGACGCTGGTGATCTTCAAAGTCCAGCCGGTCGCGGGAACAGGGGCCGTTCGATGAGCCCGCCCCTTGGCAAAGGTTCGGCAACCCCGGAGTGGTTTGCTATCGCGGATCGTGAGACCGGGCGCGACGGCACGGGCCTGAGGTTCGGCTGCACGATGTGCGGCAACTGCTGCTCAGGCCCCGAGGGATATGTGCTGGTGACGGACGACGAGATCGCCGCTCTGGCGCGCCGCCTCGGCATGTCGGTCGCGGACTTCACCAAGAAACACACGAACGTGACCAGCGAGGGCCGGTCCCTCAACGAGAAGCGCAGCCCGCAGGGGCTCGACTGCGAGTTCCTCGACCGTCAGAAGATTCCCGGCAAGGCGGTGTGCGGCGTCTACGAGGATCGTCCGCTCCAATGCCGCACCTGGCCGTTCTGGCCCAGCGTCATCAAGACCCGGGACACATGGGAGCGGGCCAAACGCACGTGCCCGGGGATCGATCAGGGGAAGAAGCACGCGCTGGTGCAGGTCCGCGTGCAGCGGGACGCCTGCGAGATCTGATATGCAAAGCGCGCAAGAGGATCAGCGGCTGGCGCGGGCGTGGCTAAAGGCGGTGGCTGGCGCGGGCGTGCGCGCCGACCTTGAGTCCGTGTACGCCGCGGCGTCGGAGGCCATCGCCGCCCGCGGCCCCGCGTGCTGGGCCTCGGGGCGATGTTGCAACTTCGAGCAGTCCGGTCACCTGCTGTATGTAACCGGGCTGGAGACGGCGTACACCGTGTGGATGGGGCGCGAGAGGCAGCGAGCGGAGGCCCAGACACATGCTTGGGACTTCGACGAACCACTCCGAAAAAGCGCAGTCTTGCGCCTGCCCCTCTACACAGCCACGGGCGCCTGCCCGTTCCAAGTGAACAACCTGTGCGGTGTGCATGAGATCAAGCCCCTGGGCTGCCGCGTCTACTTCTGCGACAAGTCGGCGCAGGAGTGGCAGCACGAACTCAGCGAACGTCTGCTGGCGGACATCCGCGCGATCCACCAGCGGCATGAGATCGAGTACCGCTATGGCGAGTGGAGAGGGATGCTGAGGATGCTGAGGTGATGAGGTGATGAGGTGAGTTGAACTCCGGACCTCGGACCCTGCTCCTCTGCTCTCTCCCTACTGCCGCATCAACCGCTTCACAAACACATACCCGCCCTGGGTCGGGCCCCAGACCTGGTTGCCCGCGCTGTCATAGCCGCGGTCCCACGCGATGATGCCGAATGGGCTGATGCTCGCCTCGCTGCTGGCGTACGCCGCGCCCTGCAAGGAACTCTCGCAGCCGGTGCCGGTCGTCGCGCCTGTGAAGATCGCCCCGCACTGGTGCCAGGTGAGGGTGATCGAGCAGCCGTCCTTCAGCGTGAGTTGCTCGGGCGTGAGCGTGCCGAGTTTGGCTGGGTTGTTCCAGACACCGGCGTACCCCAGCGCGGGCTCCGGCAGCGTGTACACCTCCGAACGGAAGGTGTGGTCCGGGTTCTCGCTCAGGCGGTACACGCGCTGGCGATAGGGCTTCTCGATCGCGCTCGACACCGCCTGCTCGATATACAGCCACGTCCCGTCCGTGCGGTCGGGCCAGACCTGCACCATCTCGAGGCGGATATCGCGGAAGTCGGCAGGGTCTGCGGCGGCCTGCTTCTCGCTGGAGAACGAGCCGACCATGTAGTCGCGGAGCGTGTCCAGGCTCCCTCCCGCGTGCTCATCGTGGGAGGCGCAGCCGCCCGTCATGCAGGCCGCAAGAAGCACCAGAGCGCCAAGAACGATGGACGAGAGTTTCATGGGCGGATTGTTGCGCGCCAGAAACGCGAGGGCTACCACGCGCTGCCCAGGCGCGACATGCCGCGCCGGAGCGCGCCGGCCACGCGGACGCTCAGCCCGCGTGCAATGCCGCCGCGCGATGCCTCGGTCAGCCGGCTTCGCGTGGCCTCGTCCGGCTCGGTCTCCCAATCCATTGCGATGAGTGAGCTCAGAACAGACGGGTCAAACTCTGTTCCGGCCTTCTGCGCTGGCAGTCGGATTGCGCCGATGTTGGGGAGGCTGCCGCCGCCGATGAGTTTCTCCAGCGGCCAAAGGTCAAAGAGCATCTTCGCCCCGCGTTCGCCCCAGTGGACTTTCTCGCCGGATTGTGATTCGTAAGCCGCGGCCCGAGCGGGAAGATTGATGTCGTGCAGGATGACCCACGCGCCCACGTCGAGCGCTGGCAGCAGACCCAGCAGGTCGCCTACGGGGTAGGGGTGCTTGTGGCAGGCGTCGATGAAGATGAGCGGTAAGGACGAGCCATCCTTGCCGCCCGGCGCAAAGTCGCGCGCGATGTCGCTCGCTGTACCGGGCGCATGGATTGTCGCGCGGGCAGCGAGTTCCGGCACCATCTGCCCGACCGCGTAGCCGATCGGCACCGAGGCATCCCAATAACAGTGCGTCAGCAGGTCGTACGACTGGACGGACCAGTTCCCCTCGCGTCCGTGTGCTGCGGCCATCGCCTTCAGAAGAACGGCCGTCGAGACGCCGCTGGCGGTGCCCAGTTCGACCATCGTCGTTGGGCGCAGGCACTGGATCATGTCAAAGAGGAAGAGCGCGTCATCGAGAAGGACCGCGCCGCGAGCATCATTTGGGGGTGTGTACCACGCCGCGAAGCGTGCCAGTCCATTTGGATCGGGTGCCGGTCCACCCAAGCGAGCGCGGATCCGCCCGTGCGCGGGCAGATAGTCGGCGAGTGTCCGCTCGCGCTGCGCCTGGTCGGGGCTGCCGTTGAGCGGGCTTGTGGAGGCGGGGACAGGATTGCTCATGGTGTGCCGGGCCAGTTATAGGAGGAACGACCATGATAGCGGAAGGCCCCCGCCGTCCCCTACTCTTGGCCCGTGACGGCTGTTTCCATCGAGACTGTGAGCGTGCGGGCAGTTCCCGGGAGCGGGGGAGGAAACTCCGTGCGCGGCGGGATTGCGGGTCTGTCGCCCGACCGACCGCTGGAAGTGCGGATCAACCAACCTTCGCCGGTTCACTTGGTGCGCATCGCGGCGGTCGTCCCGTGCTTCAACCGGCGGACGGATGCCGAGGCGGTGCTGGAGGACCTTGCACGCGTGGACCTCGCGGGGCCGGACTGGCATGTCGAACTCCGTGTCCTGCTGGTGGACAATGCCTCGGATGTCCCGCTCTCGGGGGTGACAGGGTCGTGGACGGGCAAGCGTCCCGGCGAGGGCGGGCTGCGGCTCGAGCACCTGCGATCAGAAACCAACACGGGCGGGAGCGGCGGGTACAACCTGGGGATAGCACGGGCGCTCTCATCCTGGGAGCATGATGACGGGGTGGGAGCGGCGGGGTGGGACCCGGAGTACATCTGGCTGGTGGACAGCGATGCGCGCGTCGCGCCTTCCACGCTCGCACATTTGCTGGAAGTGATGGAGCGCGACGACACCATCGTTGGTGCGGGGAGCGTCATCTGCGACCCGCTCACAAGCCAGGCCTTCGAGTTGGGGGGCAATCAGAACCCGCGAACGGGGCACTTCGAGCCGATGGTGCTCGGACAGGTGGGCGTCGTCGGGAGCGCGGACGGTCTGGTGGACTGTGACTATGTTGCCGCGTGCTGTGCGCTGGTGCGCACCGACGCGATCCGCGCGACGGGGCTCTTTCCGGATCGGTTCCTGAACGCGGACGATGTCGAATGGTTCATCCGCATGAAGCAGCGGACGGGCGGGCGCATCGTCGGCGTGCCGGCATCGGTGGCGATGCACCCGCGCTTCGACCGGTTCCCGACGTGGACCCGCTACTACATGTGCCGCAACGCCTTGGGACCGCTCGAGGCGGTGGGGGGCGGGGCACGCGCCCGCGCGGTGCGTGCCAAACAGGAGATCCTCCGCGCTGTCCAGCAGGCGGTGATGGGGCGGATGGACCTGGCGAACCTGCACATCCGCGCGCTGAAGGACGCCGCGGCGCACAACACGGTGGGAATGGCGGCGCCGGGCGTCATCAAGGTCGAGCCGGTGCGGCCCTGGAGCAAACTGCGGTCTGACCTGGAGCGAGAGTTGGGCGCATCGGCAAAGGGGGCAAGTGCGTGGGTGCTCAACGACCTTCAACTCGATGGCGCTGCGCATCGCGACATGAACGCACAACTGGATGCGCTCAGTGCTGAGCGCCCGTGGAAGACACCAAAGCGGGAGGACGGCCTCGCACGCTCGCTCGTTGGCGCTATGGGAAGGCTGATCTTCGGCCCGCGGGCGGACATCGCTGTCGTGCCCGCTCGCGGCCGACCGGCCGCTTGGCTTTCGGGCCGCGTGATCGTGCAGGCAACACCGCAGGGGTATGTGCTCAGGCGGTTCGGGCGTACGTCCTGCGTCTTCAATGCGCTGCGAACGCTCATCGCGGGGGCCTGGCACGGCGCACGGTGCGTGGTGCGCGAGCCGGAGTTCCGCGAGTTGCCCGGCGCGCCGCGCGGGCCGGCTGTGCCCGACGCGACCGACGTGCCAATCGCCTACACCGAAGCGGCAAAGCCGCGAGTCCTTTCGCTCACCGTGGTCGTGCTGAGCCACAACCGGTGGGACTCGCTCGCCTCGACGCTCCGGTCGCTCCTCGCCGATCCGACCGTCGTGAACTCCGGTGCGGACTGCGGCGGGGGCAGCGCAGGTTCAATCGTCGTTGTCGATAACTGCTCGACCGACGGAACCCCCGAGAAGTTGGCCTCGGAGTTCCCCGGCGTCGAGACGATCGCGCTGGATCAGAACCTCGGGGTCGAAGCGTTCAACATCGCCGTCGGCAGCGTACGGAGCGAACTGGTCCTGATCCTCGATGACGATGCTCGGGTTGAAAGGCGGGCTCTCCGCGACGCGGTCGAGCGCATGACGGCTCGGCCCGAACTCGGGGCGGTCGCGTTTCTGCCGCGGCACCCGGGCACGGGGCGCGCGGAGTGGTCGTTCGGCGAGCGCGATGACGCCGCCCACTGGACGAGCGACCGTTGGCCGGTGATGGGTTGCGCCAACCTTGTCCGGCAGTCCGATTGGATCGCCGCGGGCGGGTACGAGCCGTCGTTCTTTCTCTACCGCAACGACACGGACTTGGCGTTGAAACTCCTGGCGATGGGGCGGTGCGTCCACTTCGACTCGACGTGGATCGCCCTGCACGACACGCCCGCGGGCGCGGGCTCGCGCAAGAGCGTCCGCTGGCACCACCTGGCGACACGGAACTGGATGTGGGTGTGCCGGCGGCACGGGCGCGGGCTGTCCGGCGCGGGGGCGATGGCCGCGGGGTTGGTGTGGTCGCACAAACTCGCGGGGCCGAGCATCACGCGCCAGGCGGCGACGCTGCGGGGCGCGGTTACGGGACTCTTGTCGCGTGCGCCGGGCTTGTCGCTGCGTGCCCATGGCATCGCGCCCGACGGGTCCCACCTTGCGCAACTCGTTTCGCTGCGTCTCAACGCCCGGAAGCACCGCCGCCTCCTCTGACCTTGCGGGTCGTGCGGGCCGCTTCGCGCTGGCCTGAGCGGCTGTGCGGGCGACGCGGTCTGGCCCTCACTTTGAGGCAGCCGGCGGCGAGCCGTGGTTCAAGCCAATGACCGCAGAGGGCGATCCTCCTGAATGGGCGAGACCCTCGGGAACGGGAGGATCATGGCAACGTGGACAGTCGGTCGCGGCCCGGCACGCGGCATCCAAGGAACACCGTTACGCGCTGCGCGCACGCTCCGGCTGTGCGGCGGCGGGGGACAGGGGCTTGAGTCCCTGGAGGCCCGCACGCTCCTGTTCGCGTGGAGCGCGGAGGAGGTGTACCTGTCGGAGTTGGTGAATCGCGCGCGGGCGAACCCCGCCGCGGAGGGCGCACGTCTGGGGATCAACCTGGGCGCGGGGCTGAATAGCGACGAACTCGCGCGGCTTGTGAACCAGGAGCCGCTCGCGCTGAACCCCGCGCTGACGCTCGCCGCCCGGGTACACAGCCTCGATATGGGCACGCGCAACTTCTTCAGCCACACCTCGCCCTCGCCCGACTACACCACCCCGACCTCCCGGGCGCAGAGTTTCGGCTATTCGGGCACGGTGGGCGAGAATATCGCCGCGGGCTACACCTCCGTGGACGCGGTGCATCGCGCGTGGCTCGAATCACTCGGCCACCGCAAGAACGTCCTGTCGCTGCACGCGACCTTCGACGAGGATTTCCATTACGACGAACTGGGCGCGGGCCTCGCCTTCGATATCGGCGGGAACTACAACCACTACTTCACCCAGAACTTCGGCTACCAGGGGGCGGTCCCGCTGCTGTATGTGCTGGGTGTCGTGTTCAACGACAACAACAACAACGATTTCTACGGTATCGGCGAGGGTGCGGCCAATATCCGCGTCGATATCCGCTCGGGCGGCGCTGTCATCGGGACGTACACGACCGACAGCGCCGGCAACTACCAGATCGCGGCCGCTCCGGGCTCGCACACCCTGCGGTTCACCAGCCTGGCCACCGGAAACACGATCGACCGCGCCCTGACGATCACGGATGTCAACGTGAAGGTCGATGCCGAACGCGGCGAGATCGATCCTCCCCCCGTCGCAGACGACCACGCCGACAGCGACGGCTGGGGGCACGCGACGGTGGTACCGATCGACCCAGCCACCGGCAACGGGACGCACCTCGGGAGGTTCGAGTCAGCCGATGACACGGACCTGTTCCGCTTCACCGCCAGCGTGACAGGCCTCTATCAGATCACGGTGAACGCGCTGAGCATCAACAGCCATGTCCTGTCGATCTTCAACAACGCGCAGCAACTTGTGGTCACCACAGCGACCGGGCAGTCGAGCGCGACCTACGACCTGACCGCCGTCGCCGGTGAGACGTTCTACCTGCGCGTCTCGGGGAACATCATCCAGATCAACGGGAACTATGTGCTGTTGCTGGAAGGACCGGGACCGGTCGTTGACCCGGACCCGGACCCGGACCCGGACCCGGACCCCGACCCGGACCCCGACCCCGATCCGGATCCCGACCCCAATCAGCGCCACCTGTCCGAACCCTCGGTGCCCTTGGGCAGCGCGGTCATGATCGATGGCCGTCTGGCGTTGACCTACCTGAGCGCGGACCATCGCCCGATGTTCGCGATTCGCAGCGGCGACGGAACGTGGGCTCGGATAGACCTGCTCAACGAGGCGGGCGGCCCCGGCATCGCGGGCAGGCTGGTGGCGTGGTCCGATGATCGCGACGGCTCAACCTACGCCGCGGCGAGGTCGGACGCCGGCCTCATTCTCTTTGAGCGCGGCAGCGACGGAGAATGGAGCGTCCGGAACCTGAGCACCGAACTGAGCAGGCCGCGGATCGACGGCGAACTGACCGTGTACATCGAGAACAGCGGGCGGGCACACATCACGGGCCTGACGGCGACCGGCCGCCTGATCGACTACAAGATGATGGGTACGCGCAACGATGCGAGCGCGTGGAACTGGTCGTTCTTGAACGTCAGCAGCGCCCACCTCGACGCCCGTGGTCGTGCGATGCCGGCCATGGCCGGACCGCTGACGTCCTTCGTCACGCCCCGCGGCAGTTGGAACGTCACCGGGCTCGACGCGGCCGGGGACATACAACTGTTCTTCAAGGAGCGCAACCGGCGGTGGGACGTTGTGAACCTGTCGGAGTTCGCGGGAACACCCACACTGTCGGGTTCCCTCTCCGTGTTCCAGGGCGAGGACCGCGCAGTGAGCATCGCGGGCATCGCGCCGAGCGGGAACGTTTGGATCACCGAGTTCAAAGAGGCGGACGGTTGGACCGTTCGCAACGCCTCGGAGGGCAAGATCGCGACGCGGAGGATGCGCGGCGGCGGGCTGACATCCATCGTGACAGATGCAGACGCGACCTACATCGCCGGCCTGAACGCCGCGGGGCGCGTGGTGATGTATACCTACAACCCCGCGACCGACCGCTGGGGCGCCAGTATGCCCACCAACCTCGTCCCCGGGGGGGACGGTCCCCTTCTCGCGGGCTCTCTTGCTGTGGCGATGGCGTCCGATGGCACGGGCATCAGCATCGTCGGCCAGACCGCAACGGGCCGTATCTTCCGGTATTCCTGGAGCCCCGGGGGCGGGTGGGAAGGCGAGGATGTGTCTGAGAGGTTGGCGGGATGAGCGGGTGATGAGGTCAGAGTCAGGCACTCTCCCCCGTCCCCGACGGGGAGATGTCACGCGCTGCGTGACAGAGGGGGGTTACAAAGTCTTCGATTTCGATTCAGGCCCCCACTGCCCCGTCGGGGACGGGAGAGACCGCAAGCCCGGAACTCACCTCGTCCATTTCCACCATGGCTGGTCGCCCGCACACTCCAGTCAAACTAGTCCACAGCATTCGGCGCCCGCTCTCGGGCAAGTATCGCCGAAGCATTTGCGCACACCATCGCCGTCATCTGCTCGCGGTAGCGTCGCTCCCCCGAGCCGATGTGTGGCGTGAAAACTACGTTCTCGCAGGTCAGCAGTGATGCGTTGACCCTGGGCTCGAACTCAAAGACGTCCAGGCCCGCGCCGAATATCGTTCCGGCGTGGAGAGCATCGGCCAGGGCTTGCTCGTGGACGATGGGACCCCGCGCGGTGTTCACGATGACCGCCGTGGGCTTCATCAGCGCCAGCCGACGGGCATCGATGAGGTGGCGGGTCTCGGCCGTCAACGGGGTATGGATGCTGACAAAATCGGCACGCCGTAAGCCCTCATCGAGTTCGATGCGCTCGGCGCTCAGCGGGGCCTGCTCGAAGTCCGCATGGGCCGAACGGGCGACATACAAAATCCGCATCCCGAAGCCCAGCGCACGCAGCGCCACTGCACGCCCGATGCGGCCCGCCCCGACAATCAGGAGCGTCTGACCCGTAAGGTGAACGCCCAGCCAGCCGGTGGGGAAGATGTTGCCCTGCGTCTCGAAACGCCCCGCGCGCACGAACCGGTCCCCCTCGCCGACCCGCCGCGCAACGGCGAGCAGGAGCGCAAAGGCGATGTTGGCCGTGCCCTCCGTGACCGCGTCGGGCGTGTTCGTCACAACAACTTTCCGCTCGCGGCAGGCGTTGAGGTCGAGGTTGTCGATGCCGACGGCGTAGTTGCAGACTCCCAGCAGTTGCGGTCCCGCGGCTGCGAGGAACTCCTGATCAACCTTATCGTGGAACATCGAAACGATGACGCTGCTGCCGCAGATGTAGGCGAGGAGGTCGGCGCGCGACATCTGTGGCTCGGCGGGGGCAACGCGGACGGTTGCGCCCGGGATGGAGACTTCGCCGGGCACAGCGCGGGTGATGGAAACTGTTGGGGGGGAGGGGGGCATTGGGTTCTTCGATTTTGGATTGCGGACTTTGGGTCGTGGATTGCGGAGGGGGAGCTCACCCCCATCGCTGGCTAGGTAACGCAGAACGCCGCATTGGCTTCTGCCTCTGTGATCCGCTGCTCCCAGCCTATCGCCTGGGACGCCGGAGCACTTTCACGACGGCGATCAACCGCCGCCCGGATGCTGTCCTCGTGGTCGGCCCGCACGATCGGGACATCGCTGCCGAACCACAAGTCGCGCCCCGGTGCAAGACCGGAGTCGATCAACTCTCGCAAGGGCAGCACGCGTCCGAGCCGATGCGGCTGGTAGCGGTGCAGGGCCTCCACATCCGACAGTAAATGACAGGGCTGCGCACTGCACACGACGCCCATAGAGGCGAACCGTGGCACATCCGCCTCGTCGATGAGTTCGCAGTGCTCCATGCGATGTCGCTCCCCAAAGGTGCGCGAAGCCGATCGCGGCCGCGACCGGGCGACGTCCTCTATGGCATCGAGCACGAAGCGCACCGCGCCATCGCCGATCGCGTGGACGGCTAGGTGCAGGCCGAGTTGCTCGGCGGCCGTGAGGTGATCTCGCAGGATCGCGCCATCGACCATGATCCGGCCGCGGGGCAGGCCCGGCATCGGCTCGCGATAGTCGGTCAGAACCGCCGCGGTGCGGCTGTTGAGCGTTCCATCGGCAAAGACCTTCCCCCCCGCGAGTCGCACCCTCGGTGACTCCCACGCCTTGCGCGAAGCGTGCTCAGCCCGCAGGCGATCCGCGGGCGGGTAGAGCCACACACTCAGGCTGAGACCGCCGGCGCGTTCCAGCGCTGCCAGGCACGGCCCCAGCCATTCCTGGCTGTGCAGGTCATGTACTTCGGTGAACCCGAGTTCATGCAGGTGCGCAAGCGCAGCCGCGATGAAGCCGGCGCGCTCCGCGATGGGCGGCTCGGGCGCGGACTTCCACACGCGGTAGGCCGCGCCTTCAAGCAGCAGCCCGGTTGCGCGGCCGAAGTTATCCACAACGACCGTGCCGTGAGGCTCGATCACCCGGCCTGGCGTTACGCATGCACGAGCGAGAGCCGCGGAGTTGGCCGCCGCGGCGTGATGATCGAATGACATCAGCACGCACGGACTTGCGGGCGATGCGGTGTCGAGTTCAGCAATGCTCGGCCAGCGTGCTTCGGGCCATGATTCGATCCGTGCGCTGTGGAGGCGGACCCAGGCACCCGGTGTCACCATGGTCGCGGCGGCGCTGCGCACCCCATGCAGACACTCGGCGAGGCCTTTGCAGCCCTCAAGGCTCGGTATGGTGAGCGACTCGCCCAGCGCGGCAAGATGGGCGTGCGCCTCTCTCACACGCTCTCCCCGCTGTTGAGCAGGTTGGTCAGCATGAGTTCAGCAGTGGGAACATCGACCGCGGCGTAGGGGAACTCGAGTCGCACAATGCCGAACGGCGCGCGAACATCGAGCCCGTCGGGATCTACGCCGATGCACCTCGCATCGGGGATATCAATTGACGCGATCACGCTGCTCGCTGCGATCAGGCGCTGGCGATCGGCGTTGGCGCGCCGGATCAGCGCGAACTCCGACACTCCGAGCGTGTTGGGGACGGTGAGGGTCGCCTCATCGAAGATGGAATCCGCGGCATCGACCATGCTCTTGAGGCCGAGTACGCGGCTCGCAGTCCACACCGCGGAAGTTGGCGGTTCGCCGTGATAAACGGACCATCGATCGACGGCCTCCGAGCCTTCTGGGCGATCGATTCTGGCGGGCGCGAGCATCACGCTGGCGTCGCAGTCGCTCTCGGACGGGAGAAACAGCGTGAACTCGGAGTGGCGGCCGGCCTCGGTCTCGACGGGCATCACGATCCGGCCGTTCGTGCGGTCGATAACGAACCGCGCGGCAGCACGCCGATCGCCAAAGGAGAGCGTTGCCTCGCGAAAGCGGCGCAGCAGCCGGAGGCACCAGGCGGATGGGTCGTTCTCGCTCATGGATTGATTGTGGACGGTCTGGGAGTGGCATTCCAGCGGGGTTGTGGCGAGAGCAAGAACTTCAAAACGAGCACGGGGCCGACCCAAAGGCCGGCCCCGATGTGCATCGAGTGGTGCTTCAAGGGGGCAGGGCTACACAGCCCGAATGCCCCGTTCCGCGATTCTTTGTGCCGCTTACGCGACGGTTGAAAACGAATAGGTTGGGTAGAGAGATGTAGGGTTCTGAAACTGGGGGCGGGACTGGAGGCCGGTCACATCTTGCGACGGGACTTCTTCGCAGCCTTCTTCTTACCGGCCTTCTTCGCAGCCTTCTTCTTTGCCTTCTTAGCCATGATGAAACTCCTCGGGCTCCGTGCGGAGCGTTGAATGACTCAGCGGCTCTGAAGCACCACTTTGCTGTCGTGCGCCGCTTACTCGGACAGCCGTCTATCGGAATGAACAAGCACAGTGCTTGAGCAATCCTTGCGCACCATACACTGCATCCTCAGGAGAAAGCAAGTCGATGGTCAAGTCATCCACATCGCTGATCGTTCACGGCGCGACCGGTCGGATGGGCTCGCGCATCCTCGCGCTGGCCTCGCTCGACCCGAGTGTGCGCATCGCCGGCGCGCTCACGCACGCGACCTCCGCGCGCATTGGCGCCGAGTCCGCCGCGACGGGCGTGCGCGTGTCGAGCGTTGCCGACGTTTCGGATATGCATGATTTCAAGGGAGTTTTGCTCGATGTTTCCAGCCGTGAGGGCGCACTGAGCGCCGCAACGCTCGCGCGATCCGCACGCTGCGCGCTGCTTGTGTGTACAACGGGCCTCAACAAATCCGACCTCGACGCTCTCCGGAGCGCAGCGGGAGTCTGCCCCGTGCTCGTCGCACCGAACACTTCATTGGGCGTCTCGATCGTCGCAAAAATAATTTCTGAAATTTCGCGCGCTCTCGGACCTGACTTCGATTGTTCCATCGTCGAGTCGCACCACAACCGCAAGAAAGATGCGCCCTCGGGCACCGCTCTGCGCCTCGCAAGGGCCGTGCGCGACAGCGGCCACGCGCTCCGCGACGACCAGATCCTCGCGATCCGCGGCGGCGATGTCATCGGTGAGCACACCGTGCGCTTCGCCGGACCCGGCGAGTACATCGAGTTGACGCACCGCGCGACCAGTCGCGACGTGTTCGCGCTGGGCGCGATCCGCGCGGCGAAGTGGTTATCCGCGCGCGCCCCAGGCTGGTACAGCATCGAGGACACACTCGGGATCGCGTCGTGATCGTGAGGAGATCGCGAAAGATCGCCACATGTTCGCAGCGCATTGCGGCGCGACGAACGATGGCCACGCTACTTCCACATGCTCGTTTGTTTCCTGGCGGCTGCTGTCGATAGCCACGCCAGCAGCATCAATGGCAGCAACGCTTCCCACGCAAGCGCGGCCAGCGCCACCACTGCCGCGCTCTCATCTGTCGATGCCGGGGGAGCGTTGCGCTTGGCCGCCGCGTACACCAGCGCGCCCGCGAGGCACGCGAAGACCAGTTTGCTCATGCCCCACCGGCGTGCAAGCCGAACGCCCCACGCCCGCTGCATCATGAACCCGATGCCGGCGATAATCAGGAGCACGCCGAAGAAAAACGCGATCGCCGTCCCTCCCCATGCCAAAGTTATCCACAATGGGCTCGCGCCCGCGCCGGGGACCGGAGACTGGGAGAGGAAGTTCGTTCGCGGTCGTGCTACAAGGCCGATCATCGCGACCGGGCCGACGACCGCCTGAAGCGCGCCCGCGCCGGTCATGATCAGGCCCGTCACCACCGGCCACACCGGATAATCCGGGTCCTGCGGTCCGAAAAGCACCGGGCACGGGCCGCTGACTTCCTGCACCGTGGGCGCCTCCACGCGTGCGGGTTCCGATGTGGCCTTGACCGCAAGGTCCGAATCCTCGCGCCGTTTCTGCTCGGCAATCACCGTGAGACGGTCGTAGTACGTCTGCCCGGGCGTCATGGGCGGTGCGCCCTCGGGCGCGGGACCGGAGCCGTGCGCGCCCGCGGTGGACGCCGTGTTCTGCGACCGCAGGACACGGTCAAAGAGGGCTTGACGGCCACGGGGAACCATCGCGCTGCCGCCGCACGGCCCCTCGAGCGCGGCGAGCAGGTGCGCGGGCGTCTTGTGACGGAATAGCGGCGACTTGTTCAGGGCGCGCTCGACCGCCTCCGCGAGCGCGGGACTCGCCCCTTTCGCCAGCAGTTTCTCGATCGGCGGCGCATCGGCGGTGTGATGGCTGCGGATTTCTTCCAGCGACCCGTGGAACGGTGTTTCGCCGACGAGCAACTCGAAAGCGGTCACGCCGAGGGCGTAGACGTCGGACTTCGCCGAGATCTGGCCCTCGAACATCTCCGGAGCCATGTATGCGGGCGTTCCCGCGACGGCCGCGCCGCCCTCCCGCAGCACGCCGCGCCGCGCGGAGAGTTCCCGCGACAGCCCGAAGTCCGTGACGAACGCTGTCCCTTCCGCATCGATGAGCACGTTGGAGGGCTTGATGTCCCGATGCACCCGCTGCTGCTCGTGCAGATGGCCGACGGCGTTGCAGGTGTCGGTCATCACCGCCAGCAACTCCGCCGGCGTGAGTGGGTCGGACTTGCGGATCAGCGCTGAAAGCGATGGCCCGTCCACATACTCCATGACCAGGTAGGGCACGTTCTCCACAGTGGCGGCGTGGAGGATGTTGGTCAGGTTGCTGTGCCGGACCGCCGCGGCAGCGCGCGCGCCCTCCAGGAACGCCAGAAGACGCGGGTCTTCCGGTCCCTGCACGACCGAGAGAAGGAACTTCACCGCCACCCGTCGCTGCAGCAACTCATCGGTGCCCAGCCAGACCACGCCCATCGCGCCCTGGCCGATCTGTCGCTCGAGCCGGACCGAGCCGACCTGGCGCGGGACTGTCACCATCTGCCCTGGCTCGCCGAAGGCGAGGTCGGTGGTGCGGGTGAGGGAGATGGTGTCGTCAGAGCCCATGCAGAGTTTGCCCACGGATGCACACGGATCGAGACTGATCGGCGGAAACACGATCGGGTGACCTCTGCACCCGTGCTTCCCGTTGAGTTTACGCGCCCGCGATCCAGCGGTTTTGCGCCCCGGCCTACGCTCCGCCCGTGGCGACACCCAAGATAGCGACACGCCGCGTGCCGGACGCCGGGCTCTCGCCCGCGATGGGTGTCCTGACCATCCTTCTGACGCTCCTGGGCTGGTCCAGCGTCCCGCTGTTCATCCGCCACTTTGCCGATTCCATCGACATCTGGACGTCCAACGGCTGGCGCTACGGCTTCTCCGCGTTTCTGTGGATGCCCGTCGTGCTCTACGGGCTTTTCCGCTCCGGACTCCCGGCGGGAATCTGGAGGAAGTCCATCGTCCCGTCGGCGATGAACGCCATCGGCCAGGTCGCCTTCGCGTGGTCGTTCTACAAGATCGACCCCGCCACGGCCACCTTCGGCCTGCGGACGCAGATCATCTTCGTGGCGGTGGGGGCGTACATCCTGTTCCCGTCGGAGCGGAGGCTGCTGCGCGACCCGCGCATTTGGCTGGGCATGGCGATGGTGGGCCTGGGCGTCGGCGGAACGATCTACTTTGGGCACGGCCTGCCCCGCGGCGATCAGGCCCTCGGCGTTTCGCTGGCGATCGGCAGCGGCTTCTTCTTCGCGGCCTACGGCCTGTCGGTGCGCCACTACATGCACGGCTTCCACCCCGTCACGGCCTTCGCGGTCATCTCGCAGTACACCGCCGCGGCGATGGTGGTGCTGATGCTCGCTCTCGGCGAGCGGCGGGGCATGACGGTGGTCGATCTGCCGACCGGCCAGATCGCGCTGCTCCTGCTGTCATCCGTCATCGGTATCGCGCTGGGGCATGTGTTCTACTACATCTCGATCGCGCGCCTGGGCGTGGCGGTCTCGAGCGGGGTGATCCAACTCCAGCCCTTCATTGTGAGCATCGGGCAGACGGCCCTGGGGTGGCAATCGCTCTCGATGCTCCAATGGGGCAGCGGGCTGGTGGCCGTGAGCGGGGCGATCACGATGCTCGCGGTGCAGTACCTGCTGACGCGCGGCGATGCGAGGCGGGCGCGGGTAGGTGCGCCGGAGGGAGCGACAGAAATCGTGGTTCCCGAGGAGACACGGCCGGTGATCGAGACGGGGGATATGGATGCGATGCCCGCGGTCGTGGTCGAGAGCAGCAGAGTAGCGAACCGGCCCGCGGGCAGTTGAAGCCCCTCAATGGACATCCCCAGTTTGCTGCTTTGCGGCTTTGCTGATTTGCTGCTCTCGCCGCTACGCTTGCCCTATGGACATGACCCCGCAGCGATGGATCAACACCAACGCCTACCTGCGCGAGGTGTTCGGCGCTCAGGACGATGTGCTCGAATCGCTGATGCCCGAGGCCATCAAGGCGGGCATCCCGGCCATCGCGGTCTCGGCGGATGTCGGACGCCTGCTCAACATCCTCGTGCGCATGGCCACGACCAGGCCGGGTGCGACCCGGCGCGTGGTCGAACTCGGGACGCTCGCCGGATACTCCGGAATCTGGCTGGCACGCGCCCTGCCCCACAATGGCAAACTCCTGACCGTCGAGCCGGAGGCCCGGCACGCCGACTTTGCTCAGCGGATGTTCGCCGATGCGGGGGTTGCCGACCGTATCGAGATCCGCCGGACCACCGGCATCAAGGCACTGACCCAACTCTCGCGCGAACTCGGACCCGAGAGCCTGGACGTGGTGTTCCTCGATGCGATCAAAACCGAATACCCGGAGTACTTCCGTCTGGCCAAGCCGCTCATCGGTCGAGGCGGTCTTTTGCTGGCCGACAACGTGCTCGGGTCGAACTTCTGGATTGATGATGCCCCGGGCTCGAGCGAGACCGGCGACGCCGTGGACCGCTTCAACCGGCTTGTCGCCGCGGACCCGGACTTCGACACTGTGGCGGTGCCGGCGCGCGAGGGTGTGATGATCGCAAGGCGGAAGTAGAGTGGTGAGGTTGCCCTGTGGTGGCACTGGCTTGGGTGGCACCGCTCTCCAAAGCGGTGCATGAGATCGAAGCAGGGAACACCGGTCTGAAGACCGATGCCACAAAACGCTGAGGTGCCACGGAGTTCCTATGGCCCGCGCATCTGACCCAGTTCTGGCAAGGCAGGCCGCGGCCGGCATCGTGCAGCGCCTCCGCGCGGCGGGCCACGTCGCTTACTTCGCGGGCGGGTGCGTGCGCGACGAGTTGCTGGGCCTGCGACCCACCGACTTTGATGTCGCCACCGATGCTTCACCCCCGCGAGTCCGCGATCTCTTCGCCCGCACCGCCGAAGTCGGCGCTGCGTTCGGCGTGGTCCTCGTTCACGAAGGTCCCGGACTGGCAGTCGAGGTCGCCACCTTCCGGTCCGATGGCCCGTATACCGATGCCCGCAGGCCCGACAGTGTCCGGTTCTCCTCGCCCGAGGAAGACGCCAGGCGGCGCGACTTCACCATCAACGCGCTCTTCCTCGATCCCGCGCTCGCCCCGGGTGCGCCCGGTCGCATCATCGACTTCGTGGGCGGCCAAGCCGACCTGTCCGCGAGAATCGTCCGCGCGGTCGGCGATCCTGATGCCCGCCTCGCCGAGGACCATCTGCGCGCCCTCCGCGCTGTCCGCTTCGCGGCCCGCCTGAACTTTGAGATCGAGCCGCGCACCGCCGCGGCGATCACCCGCCACGCCTCCGAACTCCGGGGCGTGTCGCGCGAGCGCATCGGCGATGAAGTACGCCGGATGCTCGCGCACGAATCGCGCGCGGACGTAATCCGGCTGATCGAGCACCTCGGGCTGGACGGACCTGTTCTCAATGAACCTCCGCGAGGTCCAAGCGGGGGCGGATCGGCCATGGTGGCCTTGCTCCCTGCAAGACCCCTTCAACTGGGGACTGTTCTGAGCGCGTGGTGTATAAAGAGGATGGACGTTGCCGATTCCGGATTATTTGCACCCAAAATCAGGGATATTCGGTCCAAATGGCGGGCCGCGCTGTGCCTCAGCAACGATGAGGCAACGGAGTTCTCGGACGTTCTCGAGATCCACGCGGGGCTCGTCCAGAAATGGGAAGGCATGGGGGTCGCCCAGCGGAAGCGTCTGGGAGCACGGGCGATGTTTGCCGAAACGCTCGTGCTGCTGGAGGCCGGCAGTTCCGAACTTGCAGAGCGTATCACTCGTGATATCAAAGAGTTAGAGTCCGACGGCATCGGCATCCGCCCGGCGCCCCTAGTGACCGGAGAGGACTTGATTGCGATAGGCCTCCTGCCCGGACCCCAGTTCAAGAGGATTCTCGAGCAAGTCACCGATGCACAGCTGGAGGGTCGGGTGCGGGACAAGGCCCAGGCGATGGAACTTGCCCTCAGCCTGAGCGTCTAAACTGGCACGCGATGGTGGTTGGGGGGTGGGGTGGGAACCGGCGGTTCCGTCGGCCCTTGGAACGGTAAGTCAATCGGCAACCTAGTGGAGTGCGACGAATGAAGATGAAGCACAGATGGATGTTCGCGGCGGCGACCGGGCTTCTGGCATTGGCGACGGGTGCGCCCGCGCTGCTCGCCCAGTCCACGCCCGCCAAGACCGGGGAGAAGGCGGAGGCCGCCAAGGCCGCGGCCAAGGACGTGATCATCTTCAAGAACGGCAACCGCATCGAGTGCCAGATCGTCGAGGAGACGGACACGACGGTGAAGGCGAAGATCTCGCACGCGGGAATGAACGCGGAGACCGTGTACCAGAAGAGCGACATCCTGGCTATCCAGAGGGGCGGGGGCGCGGCGATGGACGGCAGCGGCAAGGACGCGGCCAAGCCTGAGGCGAAGAAGGACGGAAAGAAGGTTGACCCGAAGGACGTGAAGCACGAGGACGGCGCGCCGACTGTGTACATCGTGAAGTGCGCCGGCGAGTTCGGGCGCAACGTGTCCGCAACCTCGATGGAGAACGTGGTCGCCGACATTAAGAAGCACCAGCCCGATGTGCTGGTGCTGGAGTTCGACCACACGTCCTCGCAGTACGGCGAGGAGACACCGGAGTTCTGGTACAATCCCGGCTCCTTCGACCAACTCGAGACTGCCCGCCAGATCAGCACGCTCATCACCGACCGTGTTCGCGATGACGCGGAATGGATCAAGAAGCCGCGGCTGGTGGGGTACATCAAGAAGGCTCTCGGTCCCGCGGCGTTCCTGCCGTTCGTGTGCCCCGAGTTGTACTTCGCCAACGACGGCCTCCTGGGCGGCGTCGGCGGGCTGGAGCACATGTTCGACGGCGTGGGCGACAAGGTGGCGCAGGAGAAGCAGTACTCGCTCCGGCAGAAGCGTGCAGAGGGCATCGCGGAGAAGGGCGGGCACGATCCGCGCATCGTGCGAGCCATGGCCCGAACCGATTATGTTCTTTCCTACCGCATGGTCGGGGGCAGGGCGGAGTTTCTGGAGCGGATGCCCGAGGCCGCCGACGAGTTCACGCTCACCGATGACGGCAAGGAGGAGCGAGCCGACGGTGTCAACGACGTCATCCGCTACAAGGGCAACGATGTTCTGACTCTGGACGCGGTGAAGGCGGAGACCATCGGCTTCTCGAAGGGCACCGTGGCGGATATCAAGGAGTTGATGTACGCGATGGGGTTCACGCGCGACTATGTGGAGGTGAAGGGACGGGCCAGCGAGATCATCAAGACGTGGGGCGCGGATGTCGACAAGGCCGAGAGCAATCTGCTTCGGTTGCTTGCGCAGAACCGTGCGGTCGAGGTGCGTGACCCCGGCCAGTTTCGCGAGCGCACCGCCGCGAGGACGCAGCGCAAGAGCATCCTGCGAGAAATGCGCGGGCTCTACAGCCGCTACAAGGAGTCGTTGAACCCACGCCGATTCCCCGCCGATGCCGCGCTGAACCAGATCGACACGGCGATCGATCAGATCGACCAGCAGCAGCGGCTCGATGGTCCTCCCTGAGTTCGTCGATCCTTTGCAGCCTCGCACATCGTCCGCACCGCAAATAAGTCTTAGTTCCGCACAGCGAGAAACCCATGCTTCGGATCCGTAACGCATTCAAGTCCATGACCCTCGCCCTCGCGGGCGCGTGTGTGCTTCTGGCAACTGCCACCAGCGCCTTTGCCGACAAACTCCACCTTAAGGACGGGCGCGTTCTGGAGGGCGAGATCGTCCGCGAGGGCGACGGTTTTATTTACTTCAAGGTCAAGGTCGGCTCCATCGAGCAGGAGCAGTTCTTCACCTCCGAGCAGATCATGAAGGTCGAGAAGGACTCGGACTCCAAGCCGGTAGTCGCGGGGGAGAAGCCCAAGGACGGTGACCCAACCCCGCCCAAGGCCGCGAGCGGGGTGCGCCGCATCGCCCTCATGAACTTTGGTCCTCCCAGTTCATGGCAGAACGAGATCGATACGACCGTCGGCATCCAGATCAGCGCGGACGCCTGGAAGAAGGCCGTGCCGATGCTCGAGAAGGACGGCGTGACCGATGTCGTCGTCCGCATTAACTCCGGCGGCGGTCTGCTGCTTGAACTCCAGAAGTTCATGGACCTCTACGAAAAGGAATACAAGCCCAAGTTCCGCACGGTGGCATGGATCGAGTCGGCGATCTCCGCCGCGGCGATGAGCCCGTGGGTCCTCGAAGAGTTCTACTTCATGCCCGAGGGGAACATCGGCGCGTGTACGGGCTTCTCGGGTCGGTTGAACGCGATCAAGGGCGTGCAACTGGAGATGGTTCTCCTGCAGATGGAGGAGGCGTCAAAGCACGGCAAGAGAGACCCCAAGATCATGCGATCGATGCAGATCCAGGAGCCGCTGAGCGCAACCGTCGATGAGCGCACGGGCCAGGTCTCGTGGTTCCAGGACGCGACCAGCGGCCAGTACGTCGTCAACCCCGTCGGCGAGGTGCTAACGATCACAGCAAACGAGGCGATGAAACTCAAACTCGGCAGGGGCATCGCGGCTACTCCCGATGAACTGGCCAAGGCGATGGGGTATCAGGAATACGAATGGGCCGGCAAGCAGGCCGTCGATTTCATCGACAAGAACATGCGCGACAACGACAAGGCCGACAAGCAATGGCAGGTCGTCGCCGAGAAGTACGAGCGCACCGTGAACGTCGCGGGCGGCATCCAGGATCGCCAGCAGCGCGGGGCGGAAGTAGGCATCGCCCGCCGCCACCTCGCGGAACTGAAGCGTCTGTTCAGTGGGAACCCCAACTTCGCCCTGATGTACGGGACGGATGACGCGTGGTTCCGGGAGCAGGACGAACTGCTCAAGCGATTGATGCGCTGACTCCGCCGAACTTCCATTTGCCAATCAATCCAAGGGCCTCGCCACACGGCGGGGCCCTTTTCTTTTGCTGCAACGGGCCGATGGCGACTGGCCGCGGCGGGCCCGCCGCAGTACGCTCCGCCCATGAAGACCGCCGAGAAGTTTGTGCCGCGATCGTTCAATGGGACCATGTGGGAGAAGGAGGGGGGTGGGGGAATCGCGCCTCTGGTCGCGGAGTTGCTCGCGCGCCCGGTCGCCTCTTGCCCCGAACTGGAGCGGTGGGCGCTGGACCGGTCGGAACTCGATGCCGCGTGTGCTGAGGCGCGCGCGGAGTTGTACATCGCGACCTCCTGCGACACCGAGAACAAGCAGGTCGAGGCCGAGTACAACCTCTACCTGGAAGAGGTCGCGCCCAAACTCCAGCAGTCGGAGTTTGACCTTGACCGGCGGCTCGTCTCGCTGGCCGACAAGTTCCCGCTCGACCACCAGCGCTACGACGTGATGCTGCGGACCAAGCGGACGCAGGTGGCGATCTTCCGCGAGGAGAACGTCCCGCTGAACACCGAACTCTCCAAACTCTCGCAGCAGTTCGGCAAGGTCGCCGGTGCGCAGACCGTGCAGTTTGATGGCCGCGAGCGCACGATCCCGCAGATGAAGGAGTTCGAGTTGTCGGCGGACCGCGCTCTGCGTGAGCGGGCATGGCGGGCGACGATCGAGCGGCGCCTGCGGGACAAGGAAACGCTCGACGAACTCTACGACAAGATGGTGGGCCTGCGCGACCGGGTGGCCCGCAACGCGGGCTTTGCGACCGATGCCGACTCGGGCGCGTATGTGAAGTTCGCCTTCAGCGAGAAGAGCCGGTTTGACTACACCCCCGCGGACTGCCGCGCCTTCTGGACGGCGGTGGAGCGGCGGGTGGTGCCCTTCAACCGCAAGCGGAGCGAGGAGCGACGGCGCGCACTGGGAGTTCAGACTCTGCGCCCCTGGGACCTGGCGGTCGATGTCAAGGGCCGCGAGCGGCTGCGGCCGTTCGATGGCGGCGGCGAACTGGTGGCCAAGTCGCTGGCGACGGTGAAGTCGCTCGACCCGCGCCTGGCGGAGATGCTCGGGCGGATGACGGGAGGAAGCGGCGGCGGGGCAAAGGCGAGTGCGGGCGCGACCTGCAAAACCGAGTTCCTGGACCTCGATTCCCGGCGCGGCAAGCGGCCCGGCGGGTACCAGTACATGCGGGACCGGACGCGCCGGCCGTTCATCTTCATGAACGCCGCGGGCCTGCACGACGATGCGATGACGATGCTGCACGAGGCGGGGCACGCGTTCCACTCGATGCTGTGCGCCGATGAGCCGCTGCTGGACTACCGGCACTCGCCGATCGAGTTTGCGGAGGTGGCGAGCATGTCGATGGAGCACCTGAGCATGCCGCACTGGGGCGCGCCGGGCGCGTTCTACACCAGCCCCGAGGATCTTCGGCGTGCGCGTCACGAGCACATCGAGAACTCCGTCACGCTTCTGGCGTGGATCGCCACGATCGACGCGTTCCAGCACTGGGTGTACGCCAACCCCGGGCACACGCACGAGCAGCGGTGCGCGCACTGGCTGGAACTGGACGCACGATTCGGGCGCGGCGCCTCGTGGGAGGGCCTGGAGACCGAGCGCGCGTGGTGGTGGCAACGGCAGAGCCACCTGTACAGCCACCCGATGTACTACATCGAGTACGGCATCGCGCAACTCGGCGCGCTGCAAATGTGGCAGGCGTCCAAGGTTCGCGGCGAGAAGGCGGCGGTGGACGCGTATGTGCGGGCGCTGAGCCTGGGCGGCAGCAGGCCGCTGCCGGAGTTGTTCAAGGCCGCGGACCTGAGTTTTGATTTCGGGGATGAGACGGTCGCGCGGGTGGTGGAGGCGGCGGAGCGGGAACTGGCCAACTGAGGCGGATGGAACTCAGAAAGAGCAGAGCAAGCAGAGTTCAGCCGAGAAAATACTTTCCATAAGCAGGAGCCCTTGTTCGGCCCGACTTTCAAGCCGACGGCGACACGAGACCGCCACACACTCAAGCCTTCTTCCTACCTCTGCTTCCCTCTGCTTGCTCTGCTCCCTCTGTGTTCCTTCTTTGCCGTTTCTCTTTGCAAACAAAAAAAGCCCGGCGCGGGCCGGGCTTGTGGAGTGCGTTGCGAGGGATCGAGTGGAGCGGGTCCGATCAGCCCTTCTTGGACTTCTTGGATTCCTTCTTCGAGTCCTGCTTCTGGTCGTGCTTGTGCTCCTTCTTGGAGGCCTTCTTGGCCGGCTCGGCGGGCGCGCCATCCGCGGCGGGCGCATCGCCCTGGCCCGCGGCGGCATCCTCGGGCTTGGCGCGCGGCGCCCAACCCGTCTTGGGCTTCTCGAGCAGGTCCACCTTCGGGGCGCGCTCGCGGGCCGGACGCTCGGGCCGCTCCGACTTGGGCCTGGACTTGTCGACGAGTTCGCCGTCCTCGTCGATCTCCTGCTCGACGCGGTCGTCGACATCCAGTTTGCGGTCGGCCATGACCCACAACTTGATGTCGGTCTCGAGTTCGGACTCGAACTTGACATGGACGGTGTAGGTGTCCACGCGTTTGATCGCCTCGTGGATTCGGATGTCGCGGACGCGCACGTTCTTGAAGCCCGCGGCGTTGAGGGCCGCGGCGATCTCCTGCTGCGTGACGCCGGCGTAGAGGATGCCCTGGTCGTTGCAGGCGCGCTCGATGTGGAGTTCGTAGCCGCTGAGTTTCTCGATGGTGTCGGCGCGCTGCTGGCGCTGCGCGGCGACCTCCTGCTCGGCCTGTGCGCGCTTGGCCTGGAGGCTCTTGATCAGTTCGTCGCTGGGCTCGGTGGCCAGTTCACGCGGGAGCAGGAAGTTGCGGGCGTAGCCGAGGCGGACCTTGACGACATCGCCGACGATGCCCAGGTTCTCGACGTTGTCGGTGAGGAGGAGTTCGATGCTGCGTGCCATGATGCGCTGTCCTTTCCCGGCGATTGTGGTTCGCCGGTGGAAGTTGAGGAGCGAGGGTTCGGGTCACACGACCGGAACGGAACGCCCCAGCGGGGGGGGAGGGGTGATTTTGGATTGCGGAATGCAGAGAAGGATGGAACTCTGGTTTCTGCTTTCTAGTGCCTAGTGCCTAGTGCCTGCTTCAGAACGGAATATCGTCCTCCTGGATGGGCTCGTAGCCGGAGTTGGCCGGCGGCGCTGCGGCGGTCTGTGCCCTTTCCCCGCCTCCACCACCCGCGCTACGCGGCGCGCCGGAAGAGCGCGGCGCGCTGCTGTCGTCGTAGTTGCCGCCTCCCCCCGCACCACCACCGCCGCCCTTGGATTCAATGAACTGGAAGGTGTCGACGATCACCTTGAGTTTGGAGCGGTTGGTACCGTCGGTCTTGTCCTTCCACTGGTCGAGTTTCAGGCGCCCCTCGATGAAGATCGGCTTGCCCTTGGTGAAGAACTTGGCGATGTTCTCGGCGGTCTTGCCGAAGGCCTCGCAATCGACAAAGGTGACTTCCTCGCGCATCTCGCCGCTGGTGGTATCGCGCCACTTGCGGTTGACGGCGATGCCGATCTGTGCGACGGACATCTGCGAGGGAAGGGCACGCACCTCGACATCGCGGGTGAGGTTGCCCATCAGCAGGACCTTGTTGTAACTGCCCATTGCCGGGTCTCCATGTGTGAGGGATCAAGTGGGGCGAGGGGGGCAGGCGTCCGTGCCAGACGTTTGGGTTATTTTCGCATACCTGATGCCTCAGGTCAAATCTCGTCATCGGCGTCCACGGGGACGGTCGGCACCTCGGTGACCACGGCGGGGATGGCCGAGGGCTGGGTGGCGCGGAGTTTGGCCTCGGCCTCGAGGTCCTTCAGGGCGTCGGCAGCTCGCATCTCGTCCTCGGAGAGGTGGTCGGCCTTGGTGATGAGCACGCGCATGATCTGCTCGGAGAGGTTGGTGCCGCGCTCGATCTGGACGATGTTGACCGTGGGCGCGGAGAAGTAGGCCAGGATGTAGAGGGCGCGCTTCTGCTTGTCGATCTCGAAGGCGAGGCGACGCTCGTCCCACTTCTTCATGGAGATGAGCCGGCCGCCGGCGCGCTCGATCATCTGGCGGATTGAGGCGATGACCTCCGTGAGTTGTGAGCCGGCGCCTTGGCCGATGAGGAACATGGCCTCGTAGTTGCCGATGCGCTGATCCATGGTGGGAAGGGTTGTTGCCATTGGTGTGATGCCTTTCGTCTGGTGTCGCCCATCGGGGCGGGGGAGTTCGGTGCGTGTGTGCCGCGCCTCAGGTGGCGCGTGCGGCGGGAGGGGTTGCGGAAGGAGTTGCGGAAGGAGTTGCGGGGGAGGTTGCCGGCGGAGCCGGGGGCAAGGGGTCCTTGGTGTTGAAGCGGTTCATCGCCGCGGCGAGCCCGGAGGTGATAAACGCTTCGGCGGCGTCCGCGGCCTTGTCGAGCGCGGGTTCGAGCAGGGCGGCCTGCTCGCTGGTGAAGCGGCCCAGCACATAGTCCTCGAGTTTCATCATGGGCGGGCACGCGTCGATGCCGACGCGCAGGCGCGGATAGTCGGGCGTGCCCAAGGCCCGCTGCACATCGCTCAGGCCGTTGTGCCCGCCCGAGCCGCCGCTGGCACGCAGACGGATCGCGCCCGTGGGGAGTGCGACATCGTCCACGATAACCAGCAGGTCGGCGACCGGATCGAGTTTGAAGAAGCCGAGCGCCTGAGCGACGCTGCGGCCGGAGAGGTTCATGTAGGTGATGGGCCTGAGCAGCAGGCACCGCTCGGACTTGACCGTGGCCTCCACGCACAGGGCATCGAAGCGCGCCCGCGGGGTTTCCGCGGGCGCGTGTCGCCTGTGCAGCCGGTCGACCGCCAGGAAGCCCGCGTTGTGACGCGTCTTCTCGTAGGCCGATCCGGGGTTGCCGAGTCCGACGATGAGTTTCATGCTGCGAGGACCTGCGTGATGAATCCGATTGAGGAGTGGGGTATGGGTTACTTCTTGGGAGCGCCCTTGGCGGGCGCTGCGCCCTTGGCGGGTGCGGCACCCTTGGCCGGGGTCGCGCCCTTCGCCGGCGCTGCGCCCTTGGCAGCCGGGGCACCGCCCTTGGCCGGTGCGGCGCCGGGCTTGGCGGCATCGTCCTTCTTGCCGGTAAGAACCTCGGGGGCCGCGGCATCGGCGGCGACGGTGGTGGCCTCGGCCACCTTGAGTTCCACGCCCATGACGATCTGCGCGACCACGCCGTGCGAGTCGGTGATGAGTTTCATGTCCTCCTTGGGCAACTTCACGTCTCCCGCGGAGATGACGTGCCCGAGCTCGAGCGCCGAGATATCGACATCGAGGTGATCGGGGATGTCCGCGACGCGGCACTCGATCTCGATCTCCTGCACGGGGTGCATGAGCAGGTTGCCGGCGGTCTTGAGACCGATGGCGTCGCCCACGAGCGAGATGTGGACGCGGGTGTGGATGCGCTCGTTGAGGTCAACTCGCGCAAAGTCGCAGTGAACCACGCGTGTGCCCATGTAGTCGAACTGCACGTCCTTGAGCAGGACCATCTGCTTCTCGTCCGCGCCGGTGTGACCGGGGAAGTCGAGGCGGAAGACCTTCTCGCCCTTGTGGATCAGGCCGAGCGTGGTGTGCGAGTCGACGACGATCGGGAGCGGGTCGCGCCCGTGGCCGTAGACGATCGCGGGGAGTTTGCCGCCCTTGCGGTAGCGCTCGGCGTAGCGGGAGCCGGTTCGTTCGCGCTTCTCGGCATTCAACAGTGGAGACTTGTCTTGCATGGTGGATATCCCTGATGGGTGAGGGTGTGCGTGGTGAAAGAGCGGACAGTCAGCGCTTCGCCCCCGCGGTGTTGCGGAAGAGCGCGCTGATGGACATGTTGTGGTGGATGCGGTGGATCGCCTCGCCGAGCAGTTCCGAGACGCAGAGTTCCACGAAGCGGTCACGGATGGGGTCGATGCGGTCCCCGCTGGGGATGGTGTTGGTGCAGACGAGGCGGGTGATCGGGCTGGCCGCGATGCGCTGCATGGCGAGGCCGACGAGTACGGCGTGGGTGGCCGCGGCGATGACCTTCTTCGCGCCCTGATCCAGCACGACTCTCGCGGCCTCGCAGATGGTGCCGGCGGTGGTGATCATGTCGTCGTACATCAGGACGGTCTTTCCCTTGACCGTGCCGATGAGGTGGCCCGTGGTGACATCCGACCCGCTGACGCGGCGCTTGTTGATGATCGCCAGGTCGCCGCCGAGCAGGTTCGCGAAGGCCTCGGCGACCAAGGTCTTCCACGAGTACTTCATGTCGATCCGCGAGGAACTGGGCGACCTGTGC
>CAYMWG010000007.1:24522-28850 GCA_964393765.1 uncultured Phycisphaeraceae bacterium | reverse complement strand
GGCATGTTGAGCTTTCTTGACCCGGTGCCCGCGTTCAGGTTCGGTTGCACCCTCTTTCTTCACTTCCCTCCCATACAGCCAACCAAGCGCCGCCGCCACACCGAGCCACGCCACCGACATCGCCACCGCCACCGGCGCGACGACCGTCGCCGCGAGGCCGAGCGACTTGAACGCGAGGGGCGCCCATCCGCCGATCATGTCGCCCGTGCGGTAGACGAATGTGTCGATGAACGACTTGGCCTTGTAGCGGGCATCAGCGCTGAGTCCCGCGAAGAGCAGTTCGCGCACGGGCCGGTCGATGGCGTAGTGCAGGCCGCGACGGAGGGTCTGGAACACCACGAGTGTCGGGTACGCCGGGCTGAGCATCATCGCCGCGAAGCCGCCGATGTAGACCGTGGGCAGGATGAGCAGCGCGCCCCGCGGCCCGATCCACCGCATGATCCGGCCCGCGAGGAACAACTGGGTCACCAGCGTCACGATGTTGGACCATTGGTCGAGGCCTGCGAACGCCGCCCGCCGCTCCTTCTCATCGCTGAAGGTCATCTCGATGATCCGGCCCTGCTCCATGTACAGCAGTGTCTGGCCGATCGTGAACAACAGCATGAACACGCCGATGGCGAGCAGGAAGGGCGAGGACGCGATAAGTTTCAGCCCAGCGAGCGGGTCGCGCGTCGGCTCGTGGGACTCGCTGAGTCTGGCGGCACCGCTCCCGGTGGCACCGCTCTCCAGAGCGTTGTACCCATCACGATGAGGGGACCTCGCGTCAAACCACGGCCGCAGAAGCCGCACGCACTGAGAGGCGAGTTCCAGCGGCACGATCGACAAAAGCATCAGGTATGCCGCGTCGAGTTCCACCCCATCGCTGAGCCACTTGGCCAGCGTCGAGCCGCCGATTGCGCCGAGCGTGCCGCCCACTGCGGCGATCGCGAACGCCCGCTTGCCGCGATCGGAACCGAAGACATCCGCGACGACGGCCCAGAAGACCGAGACGACGAACAGGTTGAACACGCTCAGCCAGATGTAGAACGCGTACCCGACTTCCGTGCGTGTGGATTCCGGCAGGAAGAGCAGCAGGCCGCAGAACATCAGGATGTTGGCGGCGAAGAAGCGGTACGTCCACGGGATGAAGACCCGCCTGGGCACGCGCGAGACAAAGACCGCGAACACGGGACTGGCCAGCGCCATGGCGATGAGCGTGCCCGTCATCAGGAGCGGGAGGTCCTCGTAACTCCGGCTGATGCCGAAGGCCTCGCGGACCGGACGCAGGAGGTAGTAGCACAGGAGCAGGAAAAAGAAGTATGCCGCGCTCAGGAGTGCGGGGGCCAGTTCCTTGCGCTCGAGGGCAAAGAGACGCGCAAGTGCCGACAGTCCGTCGAAACGGGCGGCGGGATCGGGAAGTTTCTCGTCTCTCATGTTTCACCGCGGGGACGGAGCGGATTCCCTGCAACTCCGCTTGCGAAGGACCGTAAACCGTGCGATCATCGGCGGGATGCCTTCGTGGCACCCACGTTCCCCTCGATGGGTCGCCGCAAGGCGACTGGTCTTGAACCTCCGGGCTTCGCCCGGACATCGAGCAGAGGCTCGATGCCACAGAAATCCGGACATCGAGCGGAAGCTCGATGCCACAATACACGGAGCCTCCCATGACCGCTCGTTTGCGCGCGGGCATCCCGCCCGCGAAGGAGGCCGAGTTGCTCGCGGCGTGGAAGGCGGAGAAGGCGGCGGGGTGAGCGGGAATGATGAAGTGATGAAGTGAGTGGGTGATGAGGTGAGGAACATCACCCTACGCTGATCCGCGATGTCTTCCCGTCGGATCATCACTCTCGCCGATCGTCCGTGGAGCGTCCGGGCGGTCCATCCCGATGCGATTGACCTTTCGGATTCGGCCGGCGCCGTCCGCGATGCCGCGAAGTTGCGTGACGCTCTGAATCAAGGAACCCCCGCTCGCGTGCCCGGGTGCGTGCATCACGCGCTCATCGACGCCGGGTTGATCGAGTCGCCCGATCGCGGTGATGCCGAGGAGCGACTCCGCTGGATCGGCAAAGCGGATTGGGAGTACGGCTGCGAGTTTGAGTGGGATGGCACCGATCCGTCGAGCGAGAACGATTCTTCGCGCACCGAACTCGTCTTCAACGGCCTGGACACCGTCGCGGAAGTCACGATCAACGATCGAGTATTGGGCTCGGCCGCGAGTTTCTTCTTCCCGCATCGGTTTGATGTTCGGAACGCAATCCGCCCGGGCCTCAACGAACTGCTCGTGCGCTTCACCTCGCCTTTGAGGCACATCCGCGCGGAAGAAGCAAGACTCGGTTCGCGCCCATTCAACGGAGACGGGGGTGGCTGGGACCCATTTGTGTTCATCCGGAAGCCCGCGTGCAACCTCGGGTGGGACTGGGGACCAAGGGTCGCGACCGTCGGGATCGCGGGGGGAGTATGGATCGAGCAGTGGCGCAGCGCACGCATCGATACCGTCAGGCCGCTGGTGATGATCGCGACGGCGGAACACGCAGAAGTCGTCGTACACGCGAGCATCATGCTCGAGGCCGACCGGCCCCGCGTCGCATCTCCAACTGCAAAGGTCCGGCCGGTCGTTCCGCTCGCGGGGGGAGGTGGAATCGATACGCTCGATCCGCAATCAGCCGACAACCCCGTCCTCCGCGGCGAGGCAGACCCCTGCGCGGGGGGCGAAGAGCCGCACATCATCGCGGTGCTGCGCTCGCCCGGCGGGGGTGCGGTTGTTGCCCGCGGGCGCGCAGCGCTTGCCCCGGGCTCGGATGCCGTCTCGATCCGGCTTGGAGTTCAAGCGCCGGAGTTGTGGTGGCCGCGCGGCCATGGCCCACGGGAAAGAGGCACGGGCGATGACCGACCGCTGTACGAACTGCGTGTGGAACTCCGCCGCGGCGATGTCGTGCTCGACACCTGGCAGGGGCGTGTCGGCCTGCGCACGGTGGTCCTCGACACTTCCCGCGACCGATGGGGAAGCGCGTTCACGCTCCGCGTGAATGGCACGCCCATCTTCTGCCAGGGTGCGAACTGGATACCCGAGGGGCTTTTCGCCGGCTACGCGGGCGATGACCTGATCCGCACGCGTATCGGCGCTGCCGCCGAGTGCGGCATGAACATGCTGCGCGTGTGGGGCGGCGGTCTGTACGAACCGGCCGCTTTCTACGACGAGTGCGACCGGCTGGGCATCCTCGTGTGGCAGGACTTCATGTTCGCCTGCGGGATGTACCCGGAGGAGCCGCCGTTCAAGGGAGGGGCGGAACTTGTGGAGCGCGAGGCGCGGCACCAGATCGCACGATTGAGCACGCACGCGAGTGTCGTGCTGTGGTGCGGCGGGAACGAGACGGTGTGGGGACACGACAAGTGGGGCTGGAAAGAGCGACTGAAGGAGGGGCAGACTTGGGGGAAGGGATATTGGCTGGAGATGCTGCCGCGGCTGTGCGCGGAGATCGATCCCACCCGGCCTTACTGGCCGAACAGCCCGTGGTCGGGCGAGGATGCCGACGGCAAACAGCGGGATGTGCTGGATGCCGATCATGGCGACCGCCACACGTGGGAGGTGGAGGCATGGGGCCCGCGGCCGGAAGTCGAGGGCTTTCGTTCACCCAACGCATCAGGAGTGCCGCGGTTCTGCTCCGAGTCTGGGCATCAGAGCCCGTCGTGCTTTGCGACATTCTGTGATCAACTGAGTGGCATCGGGCTTCCGCCCGATGTCCGGGCGCAGCCCAGCACCAGGAGAGCATTCGTCGCCCACAGCGGCGACGACACCCGGCGGAAGACCGGTGCCACATTCAGTCAGGAACTCGCCCGCCGCCAGCGCGGACCCGGCGGCGACGAACGGTGGTACGACGCGCCGCTCGCGGCGGAGTTCGGGCCACCCGGCTCGCCATTGCGCGAGCGGGACGATGCGAGTGAGGCATCCTTCACCCGATGGATGTATCTCGCCCAGGTGCTCCAGGCACGCGCGGTCGCCCGTGGCATCGAGTGGCACCGCGTCAACCGGCCGCGATGCGGGGGTGTGCTGTTCTGGCAACTCAACGATTGCTGGGCAGGGCACTCGTGGTCCGCCGTTGATGCCGCGGGCCGCAGGAAGCCGCTGTGGTACGCGACGAGGCGCGCGATGTCGCCGCGGCTGCTGTCGATCCATGCCGTCGATGGCGTACCGATGCTTTTCGGCGTGAACGACACGGATAAAGGTTGGGAGGGAGAAATCGTTTCGCGGCGAATAGGGTTTGACGGCGTGATGCTCGCGGAGCATCGCGGGCATGTGCGGATCGGGCCGCGGGTGGCGGGTTCGCTTTGGAATATGGAATGCCTGCTCGGCC
>CAYMWG010000007.1:0-24422 GCA_964393765.1 uncultured Phycisphaeraceae bacterium | reverse complement strand
CGGATCGGGCCGCGGGTGGCGGGTTCGCTTTGGAATATGGAATGCCTGCTCGGCCGAGCAAGCGATGTGACGCGCGAGTTGCTCATCGCCGAGGCCCGAGAGGGGGGCGGCGAGGCGGCGGGTCAGCCAGGCTTTGAGCGTGCGTTGTTCTTCCATCGGCCCGATCACGAGTTGGCCTACCCGCGAGGCGTATGCGATGTACGGGTGTCCGTTACGTCCGAGGGCGTACGTTTGAGTCTCGTCGCCCGCACGCTTATCCGTGATTATGTTTTGGCACCCGACCAGGTGGATTCTGCCGCGACAGCCAGCGACAACCTCATCACGCTCCTACCGGGTGAGGAAGCGGTGATCGATGTCCGGACGGCAATAGAAGCCTCGCAAGCGTGGCGCAGCGCACCTGCGCCGCAGTGGGTGAACCGGAGTTCACCGTGACGGAGAACGCGTTGCTCGCGCTCCGGGCACTGACAGACGATGACGCGCGGACTTCCTGTTGACGCTTCAATCCGTAATCCGCAATCCAAGTCCAAAGATCACTCCTTCAGCCCCTGAGTCGCCACTCCCTCGATGATCGCCTTCTGCGCCAGCAGGAACACCGCCAGCACCGGCACGACCGCGATCACGCTCGCCGCCAGCGCCAGGTTCCACGGCGTCTGCCCGTGCTGGGACTGGAACATGTAGACGCCCAGCGACACGGTGTACATGTGCGGCTGGTTGATGAAGATCAACGGGCCGGCGAAGTCGTTCCACGAGCCGATGAAGGCCAGCAGCGCGACGACCACGAGCGCGGGGCGCGCCACCGGCAGGATCACCCGCCAGAAGATGCCCAATGATGAGCAGCCGTCTATGGCCGCGGCCTCATCGAGTTCGCGCGGGATGGTCAGGAAGAACTGGCGCAGCAGGAAGATGCTGAACGCGCTGCCGAACCACGCGGGCACCCACAGGGGAGCGAACGTGCCGATCCAGCCGAGGTGCTTGAAGAGCAGGTACTGCGGCGCGATGATGACCGTAGGCGGGATCATCAGCGTCGCGAGCACCAGCACAAAGAGCGCATCTCGCCCGCGCCAGCGCATTCGGGCGAACGCGTACGCCGCCGCAGCGCTCGAGAGAGTCAAGCCGATCGTGCTGAGCATGGCGACCATGAGCGAGTTGCGGATGTAGGTGGGAAAGTCCGCCGCCGCGGAGGTCCACACCTCGCGATAGTTGTCCACCGCCTGCGCCGCATCGTCCAGACGGGGCAGCACCCCCGCGCCGGGGTCGAGCACCGCGTCCGCGCTGCGGAAGGAACCCGTCAGCATGATGAGCAGGGGCGCGAGGTACACCGCGGCCGTGAGCCACAGCAGCCCCGAGAGCAGAACGCGATCGGATAGCGCTGTTTGCCGCGATGTGTGTGTCGCGCGGCGGGGCGGGGATGGAGACGGCAGGCTCATGCGGCTCGGTAGTGGACAAGGCGGCGTGAGAGGGCGAGCGTCAGCCCGGCGATCCCGATCGTGGCGAGCAGTTGGACCCATGCCATCGCGCTGGCGTATCCCATACGACCGTAACGGAAGGCGGACTCGTAGATGTAGAGTTGATAGACATAGGTCGAGTGGTCCGGCCCGCCCTCGGTCATGATCTGCGGAGCGCCGAAGACCTGCAGCGACCAGATGATCGAGATCATCACGTTGAACAGGATCGCGGGCGAAATCGCCGGGAGAGAGACGTGCCAAAGGCGTGCCAGACGGCCCGCGCCGTCGATGTCGGCGGCCTCGTAGAGCGACCGGGGCACATCGCGGAGCGCGGCCGAATAGACCACTACGGCCGTGCCGATATTCCAGAACCCCATGATGACCAGCGCGGTCATGGCGTACCGCGCATCGCCCAGCCAGTTGGGCGTCGGCAGCCCGACCGCACCCAGTGCGCGGTTGATGATCCCAGCCTCGGAGTTGTACATGAACGCCCAAGCGAGGGCGGATGCCACGAGCGGTACCAGCGTCGGCAGGAAGATGATCGCGCGTGCAACACCGCAACCCCGGATGTGCTGCTCCAGAAGGATCGCCACGAGCAGGGCCACGAGCGTTCCGATGGTCACGCTCGCTCCGGCGTACGCGAGTGTGTTCCACACGGCCGTCCAGAAAAGCGGATCGTTCCAGAGTTCGACGTAGTTGGCCGGGCCGATCCCCACCGGCGACTCGAGCAGCGAGTAGTCGGTAAAACTGTAGTACAGGCTCATCGCGCTGGGGATGAGCATGAACACGATGAATCCGATCAGCCACGGCGCGATCCACAGCCATGCCTTTGGTGAGCCGGAACTCCGTGCCGGCTTTGCTTCGGAGAACCGAGATTCATGTTCGCCACTCACGCCCCACCCCGCTCCGCGCGGGCAGCGCGAAGGCTGCTCGCCCGTTCGATCAGTCCCTGCGCGCGGGCCTGGACAGCCGCAAGTGTGGCGGCCGGATCCGCACCTCGCCAGACCGAGTCGAACGCGCCCCCGAGCAGGTCGGCATATTGTGGCCACACACGCGTAGGGGGAAGGACATCCGCCCGCGTGCTGCGCGCGATGGCATCGAACACGCCGACGAAGCGGCTGGGGTGGCGGGCGAGGAACTCGGACGAGACTTCCCGCATCGGCGAACCCTTGCAGTGCGCCAGCGCGAGTTGCTCCTGTGTTTCCCGGCGCTGCATGAAGCGCAGGAACTCCCAACTCGCCTCAGGGTTCTTACACCCGCGCGGGATGATGATGACATCCGCTTCGAGCAGGCCGCGGGGCAGTTCGGGCTGGGGCAGGGCATCGTCGATCGGCACCGCCGTCACTCCGTAGTCGAGCGAGGGGTTGTGCAGGCGGATGAAGTTGGCCAGCCACGGACCCTGCACGATCATGGATGCCCGCCCGCTGATGAACGGGTCCTGGGGGGAGTGGATGCTGCGCGAAAATGTCTGCGCGAACGCCGAGGCCTCCGCGCGCCCGACCCGCGCGGCGGTGGCCGCGATCCACTCGAGCGCCTTGATGTTGCCTGCTTCATCGGCCGTTGCGCGGCCTGTCGCGCTGTCAAACAGCCGCCCGTCGAAGTACGCGCTCCACGAGTACGGCCACCACGCGGGCAGATTCGGCAGGAAGCCCGCCCGGCGGATCGCGCCCTGCGCATCCTTCGCGTTGAGTCGGTCAGCGAACGCATCAAGCTCGCCGATCGTCCGTGGGGGACGATCCGGATCAAGCCCCGCCTCGCGGAAGTGCGCGCGGTTGTAGTACAGCCCGAGCGTGTAGCAGGTGTTCACGCCCGCCCGCGGCCGCGCTTCGTGTGTCAGCAACTTCCAGATGTTGGGCAGATAGTCCGTCTCGCCGCGCCACTCGTGCTCGGGAAAACTGTCCAGCGGCATCGCCGCGCCCGCCTCCGCGTAGAGGGGAACCGAGTAACTGAAGAGGCCCACGAGGTCGGGTGGGTCGCCCCCTCCGATGGCGACCATCGCCTTGCTGGAGATATCGCTGATCGGTACCCGGACCACCCAGAGTTTTTCCTGCGACTGGTTAAAGGTGTTGATGACTCCTTGAAGCGCTGCGCCCTCCGCGCCGGTCCATTTTTCCCAGTAGTGCAGAACCTTGCGCCCGCGCGGCATCCCCGCAAGGTCGCGCTGCGCCCTCGGCCATGCCGCCCACGCAAGCGCGCACGCGCCCGCCGTGCCGATCGCCGCGCGGCGGGAAACCCGGAGTTGCCGGCTGGTGATCGTCACTTCGCGCCCATCCTAACAGGTCGTCGCGTTCTCCCCAACCTGCTTTGCCCTCTTGATGCAACACCCGCTCGTGCCCGTATGATGCTCCATGATGGGCCGATGGCTGATTCTCTGGGTAACGCTCGGCGTCGGAGGCCTTGGGGCTACGCGCACATTCGCGGATGCCGTGCAGCCGGCGCAACCCGAAGCCCGCGGCGTGGTGCCCGCGGCGAAGCCTGCCGCCGAGGTGACCGCTCCAAGCGGGCACGGCTGGATGACGATCCGCGACGATCGGGATCAAGCGACCATGTTGCTCCACCTCCCGCCCAGGAGCGTTGGTGGGGACGGCGATCCACCGGGGACGGTGCGGATCGCTCCGGGTGTAGGACTGCAAACCGACGGCCTCGCCTTCTATGGCAATCGTGTTTGGCTCGCAATGGTGCAGGAAGCGGGGCTGAGGCGGGTAGTCACACTCTCGGTAGCCCGCAGTCTCGGTGGCTCGTGGGAGTATCCGCCGGGAAGGCCCGAGGTCCTTCCGCCGCTTCCCGGCCGGAATGAACTCGTCGGATTTGTCGGAACTGCGCGGGGTCCGATCGCCCTGCTTCACGCCCGACACGATTCAGCCAAACCGGAAAACGAATCTCCCTGGACTCTTCTCCGGCTGGGGCGGGGCGAGTGGACCGAACTGGCCCTCCCTTGGGGCGACGTTTCGGAAATACCTAAAATGGGGAGTATCCTTCGCATTATCAGCATGGATAGAGGGGTGGCTCTTTTTATCCATTCGCCGGGAACCGAGCAGTACACCATTTTCAGGTCTGAGGTGCCCCAAGTTTCCACACTGGTGGATGGGCGACCCGCTACCGAATCATGGACTCGCGAAACGCATTCAATCCAAACGGCGGGCGAACCCGGCCGACTCCAGTTCGCGCCCGATGACATTTATCAGGTAGGGGATGGGCGCACGAGCCAGTTGGTCGCCGCGACCTGGCGTGCCGACGGCGGAGTGGGGGGAGGCTCGCAGAGGGGAGAACTGGAACTGTTGGCCCTTCGAGACTCGCGAGCTTCCGTGCTTGCTCGCCTCACCGATGTGCCACGAGAGCACCGGATCTCGCCGCTGAACACCAACAACTCCCTGGCCATTTTGTGGTGGGAGGCGAGCCCCACCGCAGCGGACGGCGGCGCACAGCGCGATCCGGTTCCCGGGTCGACGAGCGCGAGGCGCTTCAAGGTGGTCGAGGTCTCCGCTATCAGCGGCAAGGAACTCTACCGCGGCGATGCACAGGGCGGCGGCGTGATGTCCGGCAACGAGTTCAAGGTTCTCGCCGTCGCGGTGCTGCTGCTTACGACGCTGGTCCTGCTGTTTGCCCTGCGGGCCGAGCCGACTTCATCATTGCAACTCCCCGACGGCTTCGTTCCGGCGGACCCGCTTCGGCGCATCATCGCGGCCCTCGCTGACCTGGTCCCCGGCGTCGTCATCGCCGCGTTCCTCGTCGGCATCGAGCCCGAGGCGATGCTCAGCCCGACTGTTTTCATCGGGCCGCGCGCTGAGCCGCTGGCATGGGTGTTCGCGCTAGGCATCACGGTGCTGCACTGCACGATCGGCGAAGCGATGACGGGTCGGTCCATCGGCAAAGCGCTGACGGGCTGCGAGGTCGCGGGCTTCCGGCGGGACAAAGAAACTGGAAAGACTGAACTCAGTCCCGTGATGGTCTGGCAGGCCATCGTCCGCAACCTGATCAGGTGGTTCGTTCCCGTCTTTGGCATCCTTCTTTTGATCGATGGCGGAAGGCGGCACCCGGCGGATGCCGCCGCTGGAACAGTCGTGGTAGTCCGCATTGAGGAGCCTGAAGAAGATTGAGTGCCGCCAATGCTGGCTTGGTGCCTTCGGCCAGCGGGGGCCAGTTTTCATCTGGAAAGGCGCAAAGTCTGCCACTGACTGTGAAGGTTGCGTGGACCCTGGCCCGATAAGGCCAGTGCTGACAGGCAGTTTCTGCCGAAGTCGGACACTGGAGCATCGTCGTGGCGGAAGGGTCGAGCATCGCAGGAACGATCGTTGAGAAGCCCGGCTTCCTTGCGACGTTGCGCGCGGCTTGGCCGATCCCCGTGTTGCTCATTGCGACTGTGCTGCTCGCAGGTGGCCTGTATACCGCCGTGGCATCGCGTCCCAAGGCCGATCCCGGCGAACCGCTTCAGGCCGCCGAAGCCCTTGTCGAGTCGGAGCGATTCGAGGAAGCAGTTTCGCTGTTGAACGACAAGGTCCGCGCGTTTGTGGATTCGGGGCAGGCGAGCGAGCAGGATCGCGGGCGGTTCCACCTCGCGCGGGCCCGCGCTTTCGCGGGAGCGATCGCGCCCAAGGCCGAGACGCACGCTGACAACCACAACCGCGTGATCTCGGATTATCTCGCGGCGCAGCAACTCCGTCAGTCGCTTCTTCCCTCGGACACCGCCCGGAAGATCGAGTCGTACATCGCGCGCGATCGCCTCGCAGAGGCGGTCCGCGCTCTGGCCGATCTGCCGCCGAGCGAGTCCGCACGGAAGGCACGCCTGACTCGAAAAGTTGTGGAGCAGGCCCTCGCCCAAGCCGAGCCTGATCGCGTGCTGGTCCTGGAACTGCTCGCCCTGCTCGCCGCGGAGCCGACGCTCGATGGCGCTGGGAAGGCGTGGGTGCTCGCGCGTCAGACGCAGTACCTCAACGAGGACGGGCGGTACGAAGAGGCGATCAACAAACTCCTGCGAGACATGCTCCGGTTGGCCGATGCGCCGCCGGAGGCGATGGGCGAGTTGCACCTCCGGCTCGGCGAGGCCTACCTCGGCTCCGGCAACGATGTTGCCGCAGCGCAGCGCCTCGAAGCCGCCGAACTTCTCCTGGCGCCATCGAGCCCGCTCCGCGCGAATGGCGCACTGCTGCTCGGGCGCATCCTCAAGGCCGGCGCTGGAGCCGACCCAGAACGCCTGCAGCGCGCTGCCGAGCGGTTCGGGCTGGTCATCACCGACTTCGCGACTTCGACGGCGTACCTGCCCGCACTGCTGGAACTCGCGGAGATCGACGCGGCGCGTGGGGAGCACGAGGCCGCGTCGGAACGGTACGCCGAACTGGTCGAGGCGGTCCGTCGACCGGCCACGAATGTTCGTCAGAACTTCGACGCTGAGCGTGTGACATCGAGCCTGATGGACCGGCAGACCGGAACATTCCTGAGCGGGGATTACGACATCGCGATGCGCTACGCCGAACTCGCCGCGAGCCTGTACGATGATGCGAAGATTCCGGCCGCGCTTTCTTTGGTCCTCGGGCAGACGCATCGCGCGGTGGCCGATCGCATCTTGGCGGAGTCCGCGGCGGCGGACGGCCCTGGATCGGCTGTCGAGCGGCTTGATCCGGCTGCGCGTTCGGAACTCAAGCGGCACCTGCTGGCCTCGGGCGAATCGTTCGCTCGCCACGCGGACCTGGTGTCTTCCGTTGATACCGCTGGGTATCTGGATTCGCGTTGGCTCGCGGCGGACTCCTTCGACCTCGCCGGGGATATGGAGCAGGCCCGGCGTGAGTTCTCGCTGTACACGGATGGCGCGCCCGATGATGACAGCCGCCGCCCCGAGGCGAGGGTTCGGCTTGCGCAGGTGTTCCAGGTAGAGCGCAACTTCGCAAGCGCGGCGGGCCTGTACCGCACCGTGATGGCCGGTCCCGGCCCGGCTTCCGACCGAGCGAGGGTGCCGCTGGCCAAGTGCCTCCTGGCCGATTCCGAGCCGGGGAACGATGCCGAGGCGGAGACGCTGCTGCTCACGACGATCGATGGGAGCATCGTGGCGCCCGACGCCGCCGCGTTTCGCGATGCGCTTGTTGAACTGGGTGGCGTGTACTACGCGACCGCCCGCTACCCCGAGGCGATCGCGCGTCTCGAGGAGGCGGTGGAGCGGTACCCCGATGACCCGCGTATCGACATCCTGCGGTACAAACTCGCGGATGCGAGCCGCTTGTCCGCCGGGCAGATCGCGCTCACGCTCCGGCAGGCGCTGCCGCAGGCGACGCGGGAGGCGCTGGAGCAGGAGCGTGTGTCACGCCTGCACAGGGCTGCCGAACTGTACGAGCAGGTGCGAGCATCGCTCGACTCAGACCCTGCGCGAAAACTTGGCGACTTGGAGCGCGTGTGCCTGCGGAACGCTTACTTCGCGATCGGCGACTGCGCCTTTGACCTCGCGGACTACGACAGCGCCATCGCGGCGTACGACGCGGCGCGCCTGAAGTACGCGGACGATCCGTCGTCGCTGGTCGCGATGGTGCAGATCGTCAACGCCTATGTCCAGCAGCAGCGCTGGCCGCAAGCGCGAACCGCGAACGAAAGAGCGCGCCAGCACCTGGCCAGGTTCCCCGACGATGTCTGGCAGCGTCCGGACCTGCCCATGGAGAAGAAGCACTGGGAGCGATGGCTGGACGCGGGGACGCTGTTGGATCAGTCGGCCCGGGTCGAACCCTGAGGAGGATCGCATGGACGCGGGAAACTCAACGGCCGGAGGGGGGGAGCGCATGGATCAGCGGGGCGTGACCGGCGCGCGCAGGTTGGCCGGACTCATCGACGAGCAGCACGCGCAGTGCGTCGAACTTGAGACGCTCAGCCGCGCACAGTCGGCGATGGTCGAGAGCGGAGATACGGACGGCGTGCTCGACATGCTCGGGCGCAGGCAGACAATCATCGATCGCATCGCACGTCTGAGCGATCAACTTTCCCCGCTGCGCTCGGGTCGCGAGGAGTTGCTCAGCGGGCTGCCGACGGCTGATCGTGACCGCCTCCGCGCGAGCGTCGAGGAGATCGCGCGGCTCGTGGAGCGCGTCCGCGAGCGCGATGATCAGGACCGGCAGGCGATGGAGCGCCGGCGCGCGGGGATCGCCGGAGAACTTTCGGGCCTCGCCCGGTCGCGCGGGGCGGTCGCGGCCTATTCCGGCGGGCGCGTCGGTGCCATCGGTAACGGGGGGGGCAACGCGGCGGGCAACGCGCGGTTCCAGGATCGCCAGGGATGAGCGCCGTGACCACTCAACCACAACCCGCCGGGCCGGAGTTGGCGCCCGAGGACCTCGGCGAGTTGCTGTCCGCTTTCAACGATGCCACCTCGCGCCTCCAGTCCGCGCACGAGTCCCTGCACGGGGAGGTAGCGCGGCTCAAGGGCGAACTGCGCGAGGCCAATGAGCAAATCGAGCGATCGCGCCGACTGTCGGCGCTGGGCGAGATGGCCGCGGGAATTGCTCACGAAGTGCGTAACCCGCTGGGGTCAATCCGGCTCTACGCGCGGATGCTGGAGCAGGATCTTGCCGGCAGGCCGGAGGAGCGGCGACTGGCGGAGAAGATCGGCGCGGCGGTGCGCGGGCTCGACGCGGTGGTGTGCGATGTGCTGAGTTTCGCACGAGAGATGCCCGTCCGTGCTGCACATACCTCTGCCGCGGGCCTGCTGAGAGGTGCGGTTGAGGAAGTGCTCGCCGATGAGCGTCTCACCATGCAGGGACGCGAGCTCCAGGTCCGCTACGAAATATTGGCGGACGGGGCCGATGCGCTCATGGTTGAGTGCGATGAGCAGTTGGTGCATCGGGCGCTGGTGAACGTGATCCGCAACGCCGTTGAGGCCATGCTCGCGGCCGATGTTCCGCGCAGCGCGACTCCGCGCGCGGACGCACGCGATGCCGTGCTCACGGTTTCGGCCAGGCACTGCGAGCCCGAGGGGATGATCGGACTGACCGTGCGCGACACAGGCCCCGGCATCCCTCCCGAGGCGATGGAGCGCATCTTCAACCCGTTCTTCACGACGCGGGCGACGGGCACGGGCCTTGGCCTCTCGATCGTCCACAGGATCGTGGATGCGCACGGGGGGCGGACGAGAGTTTCCAACCTGCCGGGATCGACGGCGGGCGCGATGCCCGCGGGCGCGGAGGTGGAGTTGCTGTTCCCGCGGGCGCGGACGAATGGCGAGGAGCAGGTCGTGGTGGTTCGGAATCTTGAAAACGTGCGTTTGGGAGATGTGATATGAGCACCGTTCTAGTTGTGGACGACAAGGAAATGCTGCGGGACAGCGTGGGCGCGACGCTGCAGCGGGCAGGGTATGAGGTGCTCAGCGCGCCCGATGCCGCGGCGGCCCTTGAGATCATCGCGCGCCGCCGGCCCGACGCGGTGGTGACGGACCTGAAGATGCCCGGGATGACGGGGATCGAGTTGGTCGAGCGGGCGCGGGACATCGATGACACGCTCCCGTTCGTGGTCATGACCGCGTACGGCGCGGTCGATACCGCTGTTCAGGCGATCAAGGCCGGGGCGTTCGACTACATCACCAAGCCTTTCGAGGGCGACGAACTCATCGTGGCGGTGAAGCGCGCAATCGAGCACGCGCGGATGGCGCGTGAGAACGCGGTGCTGCGGAGCAACGCCGAGGGGCCGCGGGCGGCCTCCCCCGGGGGAGGGCCCACCGGCGTGGCGAGACTGATCGGCGAATCGCCGGCGATGCGCCGCGTCCGCCAGCAGGTGCTCGCGGTGGCCGAGTCGCACGGAACGGTGCTGATCTGCGGGGAATCGGGCACGGGCAAGGAGGTCGTGGCCCGCGCGGTGCATGAACTCAGCCCCCGCGCTTCCGGGCCGTTCCTGGCGGTGAACTGCGCTGCGCTGTCCGAGTCGCTGCTGGAGAGCGAACTCTTCGGGCACGAGCGGGGCGCGTTCACCGGCGCTGAAAAACTCCGCAAGGGCCGGTTTGAGTTGGCCGACCGCGGCACGCTCCTGCTCGACGAGATCTCCGAGGTCTCGCCCAAGGTGCAGGCCAAGTTGCTGCGCGTGCTGCAGGAGCGGTCCTTCGAGCGGGTCGGGTCGAGCATGACCATCGGACTGGATGTGCGGATCATCGCCACGAGCAACCGCGACCTGCCGCGCTCGGTGGCGCGCGGCGACTTCCGCCAGGACCTGTTCTTCCGCATCAACGTGCTTCCGGTGCATCTCCCGCCGCTACGCGACCGGCTGGAGGACATCCCCGCGCTGGTGGCACACTTCCTCGGGCACACCGCCCAGCGAGAGGGCAAGCCCACGCGGCGGATGAGCGATGACGCGATGGCGGTGCTGCGGTCGTACACCTGGCCCGGGAACGTGCGCGAGGTGCAGAACGTGTGCGAACGAGCGGCGGTCCTGTGCCGAACCGAGGTCATCGACCGTCCGATGATCGAGCCCTGGCTGCTCCCGTCCGACTCGATGCTCTCGCATAGCCTCGAGGTGAAGGTGGTCAACGGCATGAACCCTCTGCTGCTTGGCCCGGGTGCCGGTAGTGAGCGCGGCGACATCCCGTTCGACGGCCGCCCGCTGGAAGACATCGAGCGCGACGCGATCATCCGCACGCTCACGAAGTTCAACGGCCACCGCCAGCGGACGGCCCAGTCGCTGGGGATCGGCGTGCGCACGCTGGGGCTGAAACTCAAGAAGTGGAAGCAGCAGCAACTCGTCGAGCAAACGCTCTAGCGGTGGCGCGGCTGGCCCGCGGTTTGCGTAGGTTCACGCCATGCGTATCGGCGATCTCAGCAACGACGGCGCGATGCCCGCACTGGAAGCAATGGTGCGCTTCGCGGGCGGACGCCAGCGACTCATCGCCCACAACATCTCGAACATCAGCACACCGAACTTTCAGCAGGTCGATGCGGACCCGGCGGAGTTCCAGCAGAGTTTGGGCCGCGCGGTTGACCGTCGGCGAAAGTCCGGCACGGCGGGCTCGGGGCTGAGCATCGAGAACCGGGCTGGGACGGGAGTCCGGCAGAACGCGGACGGGTCGCTGACACTTGATGCGCTGGCGAAGAAACCGTCGCGCAACATCCTGTTCCACGACCGCAACAATCGCGGCATCGAGGAACTGATGAGCGACCAAGCCGAGAATCTGGCGGCCTTCCGGGTGGCCTCGGACTTGCTCAGGAGCAGGCACGACCTGCTCCGGATGGCGATCGGGGAGCGCGTGTAAGGTCGAGAATCACCTGATCCGGGTGGAGAACTGCTGTGTACGGTGCGCTTGAAATCTCAACCAGCGGCATGATCGCCCAGCGGACGCGCCTGGAGGCCTACACGGCCAACATCGCCAACGCGGCGACGTTTACCGATGCGCTCGGGCGGAACATCCCGTACGCGCGGCGCGAGGTGTACTTTGCGCCTGGGGGGGGGGCGGCGGGTGCCAAGACGGAAGGCGGCCGGGCACTGGGCGTTCGTGTCGCCGCGATCGGGCAGGACCACACATTCCAGCCGCGCTACGAGCCGTCCAATCCGCTCGCGGATGAGAAGGGCTACGTCAAGTACCCGAACATCAACACGGTGTTCGAGCAGATGAACGCGTACGACGCGATGCGGGCGTACGAGGCGAACCTGGCCGCGGCGGAGGCGACCAAGGCCATGATGGCGCAGGCGTTGCGATTGATCGCGTAAGCGAAGAGCGGGAGGAGGATCGACGATGGCAGACCCACTGGGATTGATCGGACAAACAGGCGGAGTCGGTGGCTTGGGTGGGGTGGGGATGCCGCGCCCGCCTGCGGGGGGCGTCAAGGCCGATCCGAACGCGCCCTCGTTCAAGGATGTGCTGATGGAGAACATCCGGCAGGTGAACAAACTGCAGCAGGAAGCGACGACTGCGATCGAAGACCTGAACACCGGCAATCGAGGCGATCTCGAGGGCGTGCTTCTGGCAACGCAGAAGGCCGACACCGCGTTCCGCATGCTGGTCTCGGTCCGCAACAAACTGACGCAGGCATATGAAGAGATCAAGCAGATCCGCGTGTGACGCGGGGCGGGCGATGCGGGGCGGGGGAACCCAAAGTAAGTTACGGGGGCGCGAGTTCTGCGCTCATGCCTTGCGCGTTGATGCGCAATGCCTGCGCGAGGCGCAGCAGCCCGCCTCACTCCACCGTCACGCTCTTGGCCAGGTTCCGCGGCTTGTCCACATCGTGCCCCCGCAGCAGGGCCGCGTGGTAGGCCATCAGTTGCAACGGGATGACCGTGAGCATCGGCGAGAGCGGCTCGGGGATGTCAGGGACGTAGAGCACATCGTGGGCGTGCTTGCCGATCTGCGTGTCGCCCTCGGTGGCAACGGCGATGACGTGCCCGCCGCGAGCCTTGACCTCGGAGATGTTGCTCATCACCTTCTCGTACTGCCGACCCTTGTTGGCGATGAAGACCGCCGGCATGCCCTCGTTGATGAGTGCGATGGGGCCGTGCTTCATCTCCGCCGCGGGCATGCCCTCGGCGTGTATGTACGAGATTTCCTTGAGTTTGAGCGCGCCCTCGAGGGCGGTCGGGTAGTTGTAGCCGCGTCCGAGGAAGAGCCAGTTGTCGCGGTCGACGTACTTCTCCGTCACCTCGCGGATGAGTTGGTTCTGCTCCAGGATGCGCTCGATCTTCGCGGGCACGGTCTCGAGATGCCTGAGCAGGTCGCCGCATTGGTCTGCGGACATCTGTCGGCGGCGCGCCAGCCACAGCGTGATGAGCGTGAGCACCGCGACCTGCCCGACGAAGGCTTTCGTTGAGGCGACGCCGATCTCCGGCCCGACGCGCAAATAAACGCCCGCATCGGTCTCCCGCGCGATCGTCGATCCGACGACGTTGATCGCGCCCAGCGCGAGAGCGCCGCGTTCCTTGGCTTCGATCAACGCGGCGAGCGTGTCGGCCGTCTCGCCCGACTGCGACACCGCGATGGCGACCGTGCCGTCCTCGATGATGGGGTTGCGGTACCTGAACTCGCTGGCGTACTCGGCGACGGCGCCGATCTTGGCGAGGTCCTCGAGCATGTACTCGCCGATCATCGCGGCGTGCAGCGCGGTGCCCTGCCCCAGCAGGATCACCCGCTTGGTCTTGGTCAGTTCCTTGGCGAAGTTGGCCACACCGCCCAGCACGACCTTGCCCTCGCGGGCATCGATGCGCCCGCGGAAGGTGTTTGCCAGGGCCTTGGGCTGCTCGAAGATCTCCTTCTGCATGAAGTGTGTGAACGCGCCCATCTCGATCTCTTCGAGTTCGATCTCCAGTTGCTGGACTTTGGGCGTGACGGGCACATTGTGGATCGTGCTGGTGCGGAAGCCCCTGGGCGTCACCTTGACCACCTGGTAGTCCTCCAGCGTGAAGGCCTGCGAGGTGTGGGAGACGATGGCCGAGCCGTCGGAGGCGATGATGAACTCGCCATCGCCGACCCCCACCATCAGCGGGCTGCCCTTGCGCGCCGCTACAAGCGTGTCAGGCTCGTTCTCGCACATGACGACGATGCCGTAGGCACCCGTCACCTCGCGCAGTGCGGCCTGCACGGCCGCCTCAAGGTCGCCATCGTACAACTCGCCGATGAGCATCGCGAGCACCTCTGTGTCGGTGTCGCTGACGAACTTGTGACCCTTCTCCTCGAGGTAAGTCTTCAGCGAGCCATAGTTCTCGATGATGCCGTTGTGGATGAGGCAGATGCCCGACTTGTCGTCCCGGTGCGGGTGGGCGTTGGGGTCGGTCACGCCGCCGTGCGTGGCCCAGCGCGTGTGGCACATGCCGATCGTGCCGCGGACGCCGCCTACCTCTTCGAGTTTGTCCTCGAGGTTGGCGACCCGGCCGATGGTTTTGACGATCCGGATGCGCCCGCCCTCAATCGTCGCTATGCCGGAGGAGTCGTATCCCCGATATTCCAGACGCTTGAGGCCTTCCAGAAGGAGGTTCTGGCAGTTCTTCGAGCCGGTGTAGGCGACGATTCCGCACATCTTTGATGCTCCGAAAATCGAGATCGAGCGAACCGAGAATACGGTTCGCGTTTGGCTGCTCGTGCCTGCTCAATGCTGAATCGTGAAGAGTCGGTCGATGGTTGAGTCTCAAAGGCCGGCGCTTGGCGAGTCAAGGCTACCGGACGTCATTCCAGCCGATGCGGGCTTCCGGCATGTACGCCGCTGCACCAGTAAAGGATCGGCATGAGTGAATCCGGGTTAGTTGGCCGCGTCCGCGTTGGCGAGGATCCACGCCTGAACGAGCTCGATCACCGCCGGGTCAATCGTCGTTTCGATCGTGCCATATTCATCGACGCCGCCCTTTGAGCATTTCTGGAACATGTGGTTGACGCCGGGGATCACCTTTGCCGTCGCGCGGGTGTTCCCGCCGGCCTTCAGCGCGGCCTCCACCGGTCCGAGGTTCTGTGACGGCACCACCTGCACATCGCGCTCGCCAAAGATTGCCAGCACCGGCACTCGGACCTTGCGGAGGTCGGGCGCGGGGTCGTGCGCGAGGAACTCCGCGAACCAAGGGGTTCTCAGTCCCGCGATGGCCTGATCGACCGCGCGGCGGGAAGCATCGGTCACTTCGGTGCCGCCGGTCTGCGCGTTGACAAGGTCCGTGATGCGAGCGCGGATGGTCGCGTCATCCGCCTTGTCGGCAAAGGCCTTAAACGCCTCGCGTGCGGCCGCGGCGATCTTCTCGCTTGCCTCCGCTGTCGCGCCCGCGGCGAGGGCGAGCGAGCGATTCTGCTCGATGAGCACCTCCGCGCCGTTCACTCCCGGCCCCGCGAGCATGACCACGAAGGCCACGCCGGGATTCCGCGCGGCGACCATCGGCCCAATGATCCCGCCCTCGCTGTGCCCCATGATCCCGACGCTCCTGATGTCCGGGCGCGACTTGAGCACCTTTACCCACGCCTCGGCATCGGAGGCCAGCGTTCGTGTCGTCGCGGCGGCGAAGTCGCCGGTCGATGCTCCCACACCCCGGTCGTCGTAGCGCAGCACGGCGATGCCCGCGCGCGACAGGTGATCGGCCCACACGGCAAAGGGCCGGTGCTCGAAGAGCTCTTCATCGCGGTTCTGCGGCCCGCTGCCGGAAACGAGAATCACGGCAGGAAATGGTCCCTCACCACGGGGGACGGTCAGCGTTCCGGCAAGGATGGCTTCGCCGCTCGTGACCGTCAGTTCATGCTCGCCGTAGGGGAATGGAGCGACGGGGTTCTGGGGGCGCTTGGGCTTGGCGGGACCGCCGCGAGCGAGGTCGAAGGGGAAGGTCTGGCCGCCCTGCGTGAGGTCGCCGGCGATCTTGCCTTCGCTGTGCGTTCCTTTGAAAGTCGGCGTCCCCGGCACATTCGCAATCCGAAATCCAACCGAGTCGGCTTTGACAGTGATTTCTTCGAGAGGCAAGGCCTTGGCACCCTGCTGGGGGATATCGATGGTTCCGATCCATTTGCCATCGGCGTGGGCGAGAAACACCTGGATCTTGAGTTCAACTCCGGGAACCTTGACCACGCCGGACCACTGGCCCGCGATCGGGCTCAGCGGGGTGAGCGGCGTTATCAAGAGGGGCACAGGCGGGGTGGCCCGCCCGGGAAGTTCGCCCGGCACAGCAGTCGCGTGCGTTCCAACGGCGATCAGACATGTGGCCGTGAAGTGCAGAAGCATGCGATCCTCCGATGGTCCGAGCCCGGAAACCACGATTCTCCCGACGAGCATGTTATTGGTGGAGCGGGGCACAGGCTTTTGGCCACCGGCGCGCCGATAAACACTTACGTTCGGGTGCCCAAGGCGCGGCGGACTACGCTTGACGCTCGCGATACGCACGGATGGAGCGGTCGTTTGTTCATTGTTCAGGCCCACTCGTTCGCGCAGCAGGCAAGGCTGGCGATCACTCTCGCATGGATCGCCGGCTACACGAATATCGCCGCGCTGCTGACGTGCGGGCACGTCACCTCCCACGTCTCGGGCACGACCTCCGACCTGGGCCGCGGCATTGCCGCCGGCGCCTGGTCGTTGACGGGATTCTCGCTGTGGCTGCTGGCGAGCTTCTATGTCGGAGCCGCTCTGTCAGGATTTGCCACGGACTTTGGGCGCCGACGGCACTGGGAGTCCATCTACGTTCTGCCGATGGGGATCGAGGCTCTGCTGCTGGGGCTGTTTGCGTTCGGGGTCGAGCTGCACACGGCGGGCTCCATCGAGAGCGGCCTTGCGCTGTACACGATGACGGGGACAGCCTCGCTGGCCATGGGCCTGCAGAACGCGACGATCACGCGGATCTCCAACGGCGTCGTCCGCACCACCCATGTGACCGGCGTGCTGACGGACCTGGGTCTGGAGACCGCGCAGTTTTTCTTCTGGCTGAAGGACCGGCGAGTGGATGCGCCCCCCGGCTCGGTGCGGGCGCTTGCGCACAGCTCCCAGCACCACCCAACAGCGATGCGCCTTCTTCTTCTGCTCTCGATCGTGGGATCGTTCGCCCTCGGGGCGGGCTTGGGGACTGGCGCGTACGAGTTCATGCCGCGCCTGGCGATGACTCCCCCGGTGCTCTTTCTGATGTGGATCATTTACCTGGACCTCCGCCGACCGATCGCGGAGATCGAGCCGTCATCGCTGGTGGGCGACGCCGGCCTGGGGCTTCACCCCCGGCTGGCCGTCTTCCACCTGCGACGCGATGCCAGCCGGCAGGGGATCGTTCATCGCATGCCCAACCTGCTGGCGTGGGCGGAGAGGCTGCCACCCGCCGCGGATGTTGTGGTGCTGGACCTCGAAGAGGTGAACCAGATCGATGCCAACTCGGTGCTGGAGCTGCGCGCCGTGCTCGGCCGGATGAAGTCACAAAACCGCCACCTGATCCTCGCCGGGCTGAGCCACGAGCAGTGCGAGCAGCTCCGCCGCGCAGGCACAGGCGATGCCCTTGACCCGCGCGATGTCTGCCCCGACCTCGAACTGGCGATCGCCAAGGGGATGAATCTGCTGGAAGCGGGCGACGGGGGCATTTGAGCGAGCGGAATCGCAGAACTCCGTCGGCCGTCGCGCTATTCTTCCGGAGTTTGCGCCCACTGTCCCCGATTGCCTCCGAAGCGGCGGTCTGCGGGGGCTCGCTGCGGGAGCGGTGAGCCGGGGTGACAGTGCGGCGCAAGCGGGGAGAGCCGGCCGCGATGCCCAAACGCACCGACATCCAGACGATCCTGATCATCGGCTCGGGCCCCATCGTCATCGGGCAGGGGTGCGAGTTTGACTACTCCGGCACCCAGGCGTGCAAGACCCTGCGCGCGGAGGGCTTCAGGGTCGTCCTGGTCAACTCCAACCCCGCGACGATCATGACGGACCCGGAGTTCTCCGACCGCACCTACATCGAGCCCATCACGCCCGAGGCCGTCCGCAAGGTCATCGCGGAGCAGAAGCGGATCGGTGATCCGATCCACGCGCTCCTACCCACCCTCGGCGGCCAGACCGCTCTCAACTGCGCCTGCGCGCTGTTCGACAACGGCACGCTGACGGAGTTCGGTATCGAGATGATCGGCGCGGATCGGCATGTGATCCACCGTGCTGAGGACCGTGCCGCGTTCATAGAGGTCGTCAAGGCGTGCGGCCTGAAGATGCCCAACTGCAAGACCGTGAAGACGCTCGATGAGGCTCAGGCTTTTCTCACGGAAATTGGACTCCCCGCGATCATCCGGCCCGCCTTCACCCTCGGCGGCACAGGCGGGGGCATCGCCTACAACCGCGAGGAGTTCGACGACATCGTCATCCGCGGCCTGCGCGCCAGTATGATCGGCCAGATCCAGATCGACCAGTCCGTGCTTGGCTGGAAGGAGTACGAACTCGAGGTTGTCCGCGATGAGAAGGACAACTGCATCATCGTCTGCTCGATCGAGAACATCGACCCGATGGGGGTCCACACGGGTGACTCGGTCACGGTCGCGCCCGCGCTGACGCTGACGGACAAGGAATATCAGGCCATGCGCGATGCCGCGTTCGCGATCATGCGCGCAGTCGGCGTCGAGTGCGGCGGCTCGAACGTGCAGTTCGCGGTGAACCCCAATCCCATCCCCGGGCCGGACGGGAAGAAGCCCTTCGAGATGGTCGTCGTCGAGATGAACCCGCGCGTGTCGCGCTCATCGGCCCTGGCATCCAAGGCCACCGGCTTCCCCATCGCCAAGATCGCCGCGAAACTCGCGGTCGGCTACACGCTCGACGAACTCCGCAACGACATCACCGGGACTACCAGCGCGTGCTTCGAGCCCGCGATCGACTACATCGTGACGAAAATCCCCCGGTGGACGTTCGAGAAGTTCCCCGAGGCCGATGAGACGCTGACGACGCAGATGAAGTCGGTGGGCGAGGGCATGGCGATCGGCCGTACGTTCGCCGAGAGTTTCCAGAAGGCGATCCGCTCGATGGAGATCAAGCGGTTCGGCTTCGGGCTGGACCGCAACGACGCCTGGCTGGTGGCGAGGGAAGAAAGCAGAAAGCAGAAATCAGAAAAGAAGGGGAAGGAAGCGGACCAGACCGTCAAGTTGGCCGACGGCTCGGACCTCGAGTGGCCCGTGCCGGATGAGAAACTCGCCCGCAAACTCTCCGTGCCCAGCCAGGGCCGCCTGTGGTACATCCGCTACGCGATGAAGCAGGGATGGACCGACCAGCGCATCTTCGACCTGTGCAAGATCGATCCGTTCTTTCTCGATCAGTTCCGCAGGCTGGTTGAGTTCGAGGATGTCCTGTGCGGTTTCGCGCGACTGGCGGACCTGCCGCGGGAGGTGCTGTTCCGCGCCAAGCAACTCGGCTATTCCGATGCGCAACTCGCGATGCTGTACCTCGGCAACATCAACCCGGCGACGATCCTGCGGGTCCGCGCTCACCGCAAGGCGCAGGGCATCGAGCCGGTGTACAAACTTGTTGACACCTGCGCGGCGGAGTTCGAGGCCGTTACGCCTTATTACTACTCGACGTATGAAACAGGGATTCAGGGATCGGGGGATCAAGGGATCGAGGGGGCGGAAGACGAAATCAGAGTCAGCGACAAGCAGAAAGTCATCATCCTCGGCGGCGGGCCCAACCGCATTGGCCAGGGCATCGAGTTCGACTACTGCTGCGTCCACGCCTCGTTCGCGGCACGAGAACTCGGCTTCGAGAGCGTGATGATCAACTCGAACCCGGAGACGGTTTCCACAGATTACGACACCAGCGACCTGCTGTTCTTCGAGCCGCTGACGCTCGAAGATGTGTTAAATGTGGTGGAGCGTCTGAACGGCTCCGAGGGCAAAGTCCTCGGCCTCATCGTCCAGTTCGGCGGCCAGACGCCGCTGAATCTTGCCAAGGGCCTTGTGGCCGCGGGCGCGCCGATCATCGGCACCAGCGTCGATTCGATCGACCTCGCCGAGGATCGTGATCGCTTCGACGCACTGCTGACCAAACTCGGCCTGCACAAGCCGCCCAGCGGCATCGCCCGCTCGCTCGACCAGGCCGTGCAGATCGCGACGACCATCGGCTACCCGGTGTTGGTGCGCCCGTCCTATGTCCTGGGCGGGCGCGGCATGGAAATCTGCCCCAACGAGAAGGCCCTGCGCCACTACATGGCGACCGCCGTGAACATCTCAGAACTCGATGGAGCGCCCGTGCTCATCGACCGCTTCCTCGACGATGCGACCGAGGTCGATGTCGATGTCATCGCGGACTTTGGTGGCACCGGTCTCCAGACCGGTGCAGAATGCACGGGAACTGCCATCGTCTGCGGCGTCATGGAACACATCGAGCAGGCGGGCATCCACTCAGGCGACTCCGCCTGCACCATCCCCCCGTGGTCGCTCGCGCCCGCCACAGTCGAAGAGATCAAGCGCATCAGCCGCAAACTCGCGAGAGCGCTCCGCGTCCGCGGCCTGATGAACGTCCAGATGGCCGTGCAGCGCGATGCAGGTCAGGACAAGATCTACATCCTCGAAGTGAACCCCCGCGCCTCCCGCACCGCGCCGTTCGTCGGTAAGGCCACACACGTCTCATGGCCGCGTCTCGCCGCCAAGGTGATGATGGGCAAGTCGCTCGCCGAACTCGGCGTCCGCGAGGTTCCAGACAGCGGCGCGTACGCCGTCAAGGAATCGGTCTTCCCGTTCAGCAAGTTCCCGGGCGTCGATGTCGTGCTCGGCCCGGAGATGCGTTCGACCGGGGAGGTCATGGGCATCGACTCGAGTTTCCCGATCGCGTTCGCCAAGAGCCAGATGGGCGCGGGGATCATGCTCCCCACCAAGGGCGCGGTGTTCATCTCTGTTCGCGCGGCGGACAGGCCGCGGGTGATCGAGGCGGCCAAACTTCTGCGCGAGGCGGGCTTTGCCATCTACGCGACCGAGGGCACGGGCGGGCACCTCCGCGCTGCGGGCGTCGAATCGACGCTCGTGCAGAAGATCGATTCGGGCGTGCGCCCGAATGTCATCGACCTCATGGCCGATGGCAAGATCAACCTCGTCTTCAACACGCCGACGCGAACCGGCTGGAAGACCGATGAGGGCCGCATCCGCGCGGCGACGGTGCGACTGGGCGTGCCGCTCATCACGACGATCACCGGCGCGATCGCCGCGGCCAAGTCCATCGGCGCGCTCAAGCAGGGCGACTGGGGCGTCCGCGCGATGCAGGATCACCGGCTGGCAGCGCAGGCCCACGAGGCTGGGGGGGCGGGGGGCACCGGAGAGCCGAAGATCACGCCAGCCGTCAAGACCGGCAAGCCGGCTCGGGTGTAACCCACATCATTCTCCCCTCTATCCTCCCGGCATGCCCAGCCTGCTCATCACCGGCGCACGCATCATCGATCCCGCCACGGGCCTTGACGAGATTGGTGATGTCGCAATCTCGAACGGTGTGATCGCCGAGATTTCTCCGCGATGCGCACACAAGTCCGGCCTCTCAGAATCCGCCGCCGAGCGCATCATCGACGCCGACGGCCTCATCCTCACCCCGGGCCTCATCGACCCGCACGTCCACCTGCGCGAGCCGGGCGGTGAGGATCAGGAAACCATCGCCACCGGCACCGCCGCGGCCGTTTCCGGCGGCTTCACCACTGTCTGCTGCATGCCCAACACCACGCCCGCGATCGACGATGACGCGATGGTGGAGTTTGTCTACCGCCAGTCCGAGCGGACAGCGCGCTGCCGCGTGTTCCCGGTGGGCGCGGTCAGCAAGGGCCGCAAGGGCGAGGAACTTGCGGAGATCATGCTCATGGCTGGCGCGGGCGCTGTGGGGTTCACGGATGACGGCGACGGCGTTGCCTCCGCGGGCCTCATGGCCAAGGCGCTCACCTACATCCGGCCCACCGGCCTTGCGCTCATGCAGCACTGCCAGGAGCCAACGCTCACGCGCGGCGCGGCGATGCACGCCGGGAGTGTGGCCACGCGCCTGGGCCTTGGCGGCTGGCCGCGCGTGGCCGAGGAGGTGATGATCGAGCGCGATGTCCGCCTCAACCGCGCCATCGGCTGCAACTACCACGTCCAGCACCTTTCCAGCGGCGGTTCGGTCGAGATCGTCCGGCGCGCCAGGCTCGATGGCCAGCCCGTGACCGCCGAGGTCTCGCCGCACCACCTTCTGCTCACGCACGAGGAGGTCGATCGCTTTGGCGGGTATTGGACCGCCGCGAAGATGAACCCTCCGCTCCGCGAGCAGTCCGACATCAAGGCGATCCTCGAAGGCGTGGCCGACGGCACGATCACGGTGCTCGCCACCGACCACGCGCCGCACACGCCCGAACGCAAGGCGCTCGATTTCGACAGCGCGCCCTTCGGCATCATCGGCCTCGAGACCGCGCTGGCGCTGTACATCGAGGCGCTGGTGACGCCGGGCGTGATCGACTGGCCGCGTCTCGTCGCCATGATGACCATCGAGCCGGCAAGACTCTGCCGGTTCGACGCGACCAACACTGAGACGGGCGCGGTGGCATCCGGCCTTGGCCGCCTCCACATCGGGGGCGCGGCGGATGTCACGCTTATCGACCCCGCGTTGAAGTGGACCATTTCCTCGAGCGATGTCGTGGGCAAGTCCCGCAACACGCCGTTTATCGGTCGTGCCGTTCACGGCCGGGCTGTTGCCACGATCGTCGCCGGCGAGGTCCACATGGAGCGGCTGGACAATCGGGCAAGTTCTCCCCGTCCGGCACGTGCGGCCGCCCGCGCTGTTCGCTAAACTCCTGCCTATGCCGCAGATGCCGCTCACGCCCCCCTTCACGAGCATCCTCCAGATGATCGGGCGCACGCCGATCCTCGAGTTCACGAAGATGGAGGCGGGCAAGTGCCGCCTGTTCGGCAAGATGGAGTTGGCCAACCCGGCCGGCTCCATCAAGGACCGCATCGGTTTGTCGATGATCGAGGCCGCGGAAAGGGCCGGCAAACTCGATCCCAACGGCAATCCGCCGCCGACCATCGTCGAAGCGACGGCGGGAAACACGGGTCTGGGCCTCGCGCTGGTCGCGGGCCAGAAGGGCTACCGCCTCAAGGTCGTCATGCCCGACAAGATGTCGCAGGAAAAAATCCAGCACTTGCGCGCGATGGGCGCTGAGGTCATCCTCACCCGCTCAGATGTCGAGAAGGGACACCCCGAGTATTACCAGGACCTCGCGGCCCGACTCGCCAAGAAGATCCCCAACTCGCTCTATGTGGACCAGTTCAACAACCCCGACAACCCCCGCGCCCACTACGAAACCACCGGCCCCGAGATCGAGGAGCAGATGGCGAGCGTGGGCGGAGTTCATGCGGTCGTCGTCGGCGTCGGGTCGAGCGGCACGCTTGCGGGCCTCGGGCAGTATTTCAACGAGCGGGCACAGATGGCGAAGGGCGGGGCAGGTGGTGCAAAGCCCGTCAAGCTCATCCTCGCCGACCCTGCGGGCTCCATCCTCGCTCCGCTCAAAAATGAAGGGAAGATGGTCACGCCCGGCTCGTGGCTTGTTGAGGGCATGGGCGAGGACTTCATCCCGAGGTTCTGCGATTTGGGCCTCGTGTCCGAGGCGTTCAGCGTTACCGACGGTGAGGCCTTCCACGCCGCGCGCGACCTGCTGCGCCTCGAGGGAGTGCTGGCGGGTTCGAGCACGGGTTGCCTTGTTTCCGCCGCGCTCACCTACTGCCGCAAGCAGACCACGCCGCAGAACGTGCTCACGTTCGTGTGCGACAGCGGCGCGAAGTACCTCTCCAAGATGTTCAACGACTTCTGGATGATCGACAACGGCTTCATCCAGCGCGAGCACTTCAACGACCTGCGCGACCTGGTGGCCCGCCGCCACGAGCACCAGGAGGACCACACCCTTCGCTCCGGCGACCCCCTCCGCCAGGCCATCAAGCGCATGCAGATGTACGGCGTCTCGCAGATGGTCGTCATGGACGAGTCCGACCGCGTGGCGGGGATCATCGATGAGGGTGACATCCTGCTCGCCGTCACACACGATGCCGCGGCATTCGACAAGCCGGTCTCCGACTTCATGACCCGACGCCTGGAGACGATTGTGCCGGAGGCGCCGGTGAGTGCGCTGGTGCCGATCTTCCGGGCCGATCGGATCGCGATCGTCGTGGGGCGCGATGGCACGTACTACGGACTCATCACCAAGATCGACATGATCCACTATCTTCGGAGCCAACTTGTTCGATGACGCTCGCATATCTCCTATGCGACCTATACGACCTGTTCAGTTGTTGAAAGCAGACGACACCCATCATGCACCACTACGACAACTTCGACACCAAGGTGATCCACGCCGGCCAGCACCCCGACCCCGTCACCGGGGCGGTGATGCCGCCGATCTCCGTTGCCTCCACCTACGCCCAGCGCTCGCCCGGCGAGCACGCCGGTTTCGAGTATTCCCGGTCCCACAACCCCACGCGGTACGCGCTGGAGCGCATGATCGCGCACCTCGAAGCGGGCTCCGCCACGATCGATGAGAAGGATGACCCGTCCTGCGGCGGGTTTGCGTTTGCCTCCGGCCTCGCCGCGACCACGACCGTGCTCGAACTGCTCGACACCGGCGATGAGGTCGTCTGCATGGATGACGTTTATG
>CAYMWG010000006.1:0-29646 GCA_964393765.1 uncultured Phycisphaeraceae bacterium | reverse complement strand
TCGCGCTCTCTGGTTGACGCCCCCCGCGAGTTTAACAGCAGGGTTGCTCTCGGGGTGTTTGACGGCCCGGTTCTAAACCAGCCGGGCCGTGCCGTTTGCAGACCGCCGCCCACGTCGCCCCTCACGGACCCCGCGGTTCCACCCGGTCCGCGTGGGGGTTGTTGAACGTCGGCCAAAAGGTGAGCGAACTGCGGCGGATGACCGTGGGCGAACTGCGGCTGGAGTACGCCGTGGTCTTCGGCGAGCAGACGCGGTCGTACGACAAGGAGTTCCTGGTCCGCCGGATCGCGTGGCGGGTGCAGGCCAACGCGGAAGGCGGGCTGCCCGAGCGGGCGCGGAAGCGGGCGCTGGAGATCGCGGACGACGCGGACCTCCGCACGCGAGCGCCGGGATCGCCCCGGCCGTCGAGCGCCCTCGTCCGTTCGGCGGCGGGGCGGGATCGGCGTTCGTTCGCATGGTCTCCCCATGCTGCGCCAGGCTGTTCCCGTTCGCCAGCTCGATGAAGCCCTCGGTCAAACGCGATGATACCAGAAAGTACGTTCCTATCTGGGAAATCCGGGTTCACTCAACAACGTGCCCTGGGCGTCAGCGACAAGCCGCCATCCACACCGGCCCGAGGTACTGATCGAACACCTTGAGGCCGTCGGGCCGGACCTTCCAGGCACGCAACCCGGTGCTCGCGATGAACCCCCGGCCTTCAAGGATGCCCGTTGCGTGTGTGGCCGCCGGTATGAGGTACTCATCGGGGACGCTTCGCAAATACGGGCGCAGCCGCGGCACCTGTGACCGCATAGCACTGGCCGTCCACTTGCCCTTGCCGACGACGACCGCGACGACGAGGATGAAGTCGTGCAGCATCGCCATGTCGACGGGCCGACCCGGATCCCATGGTCGCGCGATTCGCCGTTCTCGATAGAGTGGCGCGATGCGGGATCCCATGATCGGAGTGCGGTGAAACGTGAGCAAGGGGTTGGGCAAGGGAGCGGTTTCGTCCTCCTGAATCTGGAAGCAACAGAACTCTATGAGGGCATCCTCGGATCCAAACGTCGACCTGAGCCAGGCGTCCACGACAGCGGCAGGCGGCAGGGCATCCCGCTGAGAACCCAGCTGAGCCGGCAGCGACGGAACAACGGTGCCGGGCGGCAAGATCTCGGTGGACTCATACGGCACAGGAAAAGCTGGGAAGCATGGAGAGGATCGCTCAATGAGCTGCCGCGTCAGTCGCCAAAGGCCGATGACATCCAGCAACTTCGGGAGCAACGTGGGATAGATGGCCGCGCGGAGCCGCAGGTCTCGCAAGCGGCCGGCTGCCTCGATGAGGGCCGCGATCTTGCGCTGCGCGAGGAGGACAACGATCCGCGCCAGTTCCTGGCGCAACTCTACATCCACAATGTCAATCGGCACGAATCCACCAGACGCGTCACCGAGGAATGGGTCGCTGGGTTCCCCTGCGGCAGGAGACTTGTGCGCCGATTCCGGTTCCGGCACCTTGCGACCATCGATACCCGGCGCATCACTGTTCTGCTTCCCAATAAACGTGCCAAATGGCGATTCAGGACTGGGCGGCGGCGGGGGACTCGCCTCGGGCGCTTCCGGTACCGGAAGAAGTGGGATCCCCTCAGGCGACGTTGAGGAATGCAGCAGACTTTCCGATCCTCCCAACCCACCTCCGACGAGCGGTTTTTTGTACTTGAGGGGAATCGGCGGCGGGAGGGGGATTCCGGCAATTTGGGCCGCGCGGTCGAACGCACGGAGTGCAGGGAACCGATGGATTGCGTCGTGGAAGCGGAAGCGGACTGTGCCGGGCCGCGCCGACACCATGAACGAATCGAGCCCCATTCCCGCGTACTGGTCCGGCCGGCCCCGGAATGAAAAGGTGACGGACGGCTTCGAAGTACACACTACATCAACACAAGCAAAATTGTGTGGGGCTGGCCAAATGACCTGCCCGATCGTTCCAGGTGTGGGCAGAACGCCACACCTCAGTTTGAGGGCATTGGCGACATGCCGACACAGCCGTCGCGAAACGGCGTGACCATTCGCGTACATGCGGCAGGCCTGCAAGGCTTCATCGAGTGTCATCGTTCCTCCCGCCGCAAAGCGGCAGCATGATGGTGATCGAGTCATTGCGGCAAGCGCCAGCTGGCCGCTTCGTCGATTCGAACTGAGATAGCCCCCACAACTCCTCCGGTTAAGCTGCCCCCCACTGAATTTAAGGGCGGCATCGCGCCGCGGCGACGGCCGATACCCCTCCGAATGCCGGGCCAGCTGCTGCTCATGATGAGCTGCTGCAACCTCGCGCAGGTCGGGGGGAAGGAGCTCGCTCAGCCGCGGCTCGTCGTAGCGGACCCAGTCGGCGGCGGGGCGGATGATCGTCCTTGGGTCCCTCTTGCCGGCGGTCTTGTCCTCGGGCCTGAGTAGAAAGGCCACCGGCTCACCGAGTCGAGAGGCTCGCGCGAACTTCGCCTTCGATTTGCGAAACGCTACACAGATGCCGGAGTATGTCGGGCTATTGACGAGGCTGCACACCGCGGATCCCGTCCAAGCGCTCCGGCCCGGAGTTGGACGACCCAGCTCCTTGAGCCGTTTGGCTATGCGCACATAGCCCAAGCCGTCCTGAAGCCGCCACCGGTAGATGAGTGCGACCGTCTCGATGGCGAGTGGATCGCCAGGGATGAGCGCGACACGTTCGTGCTTCTGCTTTCGATGGTGAACCGGGGCTCCCAATTCCGGATTTCGGCCGAAGCGTTCCAGAATCTCCTCGCTGTCGGCCTTCAGCTTGATCTGGGTCCCGTCAGGCAGGTTGCGCAGTCGATATGAGGGCCTGCCCTCAGAATCGAAGAAGAGCCGATCCACGCCAGATGGCGGCCGGCTGCAATGGGTCTTGCGCCGGTCAACTACAGCGGAGCCGACGCCGCGTGCGATGTTAAACGCGCTCTTGTTGAACTTCCCCTGCTCGTCCTCGATGGCGTTCAGCAACGGGGCAATTGGCGGGCCGACTCGCGTACAGGATCAGAATGCCGTGCCGGTCCATTTGGTAGCGGATGGCTGCGCCATGATCCGCCCCACAGCGGGTCAGTCTCGTCGGATCCTGCAGGGCAACGACATCGAAGTCGTCAAACTGCAGCTTGCGTTCGATGATCTCATTAACAATCGCGTCGATCGTGTCCGGATTGCTGGCGCTGACGCCCTCAAGCCAGATGACGTCCACTTCCTTGCGGCCTTCCAGCTGTGAACATCGGCGGATGACTCCTAGTTGATCGTCCGTCGACGAGTCGGCTTGGCCGCGCGTCGAACAACGAACCATGGCAACGTACCCCTTCACTTCTTTTTCAAAACTCCCCATCTCCCTACTCCTTCTCGCGGTCCAGTTTCTGGCTGACAAGTTCAGCCATGAGGGCGCAGACCGCGGCTCTGTAATTCCGACGCTCCTCTGTCGTTTGCCGCCGGATGGCGACAGCGACCGTCAGCATCCGCGGCTTGCTCCTGCGTCTCGCATCCCCAACGAGGGGTGCATGGCTCGCCTCTGCCGCGGTGACTTCACGGTCGCACTCTCTATTTCCAGAATCCATGGGCAGACTCCTTCCTGGCGCGCCAGATTTTCTTGCGGAGCCGCCAAAGGCCCATGATGGGCTTGGCTCACTGTTGCGCATCGTCAGTAGTTCAATTGTCTACATGCGGCTACGATGTCAAGCTATGGCGACGAATTACGCGGAATTCTTTGGCCAACGTGTGCGGGAACTGCGGGAGTCGCGAGGCCTGTCCCAGGAATCGCTCGCCGCGGTCGCAGGGCTACACCGAACCCACATCAGCCTGATCGAGAGGGGGCATCGCTCGGTAAGGCTGGAGACGGTCGTGGCGCTGGCGACCGCCATGGCGGTCGAGCCGGCGGATCTGATGCCGCCGCTCAAACGCCGCGCCGGCCGCGCGGCGACTAAAGGGGTGTAAGCCACTAGGCGCTTAGCACCCCTTTAGAGCCATCGGAACGATTCATGAGATCGCCGAATTCCTCGTGATTCGTAGAGCAAAAGAGAGTTCTCGCTGCGCACTGGCCGCCAGGGGTTCGAACCCCCCCACCCACCGCTTTCTCTTCGATTGGCCGCGGGCGGTCGTCAGCGGCGCACATCACGCCTCGGGGCTTGTCGAACCGCCCTCGCGCGGCGAATCCGGCCCGAGCGGCGTCGGAGATGGCGCCGCCAAGGCACTCAACTGCTTCGCCGTCCGGGCGTACCACCACAGACTCAGCGGGAGCGTCAGCAGATAGCCCCCTGCCACGAGCGCGATCGCGAGCCAGAAGTCCTTGGCCGCCAGCACAAACCACAGGCCCACGGCCAGCAGCATCGGCACCACGAGCGGCCGGCTGACGCGAACCTTCTTGAACGAGAACATCGGCTGGCGGCTGACCATGAGCCACGCGATGCCGATGGTGTAGGCGACGATGGCACCGGTGTGGATATAGGCATCACCGACGATGCGGGATTCCATGAGCATGACGGGGATCAGCACCGCCGCGGCCGCCGCGGGCGTGGGCATGCCGACGAAGAAGTTCTTCGCCAGCGGTGAGGGCTTGTACGGCGGGGTCACAGGTGTTGGGGCGTCGGGCTTTGCCGGCGGCGGAGAATCGGCCGCGGCGGTAAAGCGGGCCAGCCGCAGCGCGCTGCACAGGGCAAAGAGCAGGATCGCCGCGAGCACGAACGATTCGGCCAGTTTGCCGACGGGCTGGAGGTCCGGGCGCTTGAGCATCCACTGGTGCATGAGCACCGCCGGCGCAACGCCGAAGCACAGGAAGTCGGAGAGTGAGTCCAACACCGTGCCGAACTTGGAAGAGGCGCGGAGGAGGCGCGCGGCCCGCCCGTCGAGCATGTCAAAGACCGCGGCGAGCATGATCGCGCCCAGGGCCTTGTCGAAGTCGGGCATATCCGACTTGATCGAGAAGTGCAGCGATACCAGGCCGCTGCACAGGGCCATCGTGGTGATGACGTTGGGAATGATCAGCCGGAGGGGAACCTCGCGCTGGCGGGATGGGTAGCGGAGAAACATGGGTCAGTGCGCTCCGGCCAGAGGGATGTTCGCGATGATGGTCTCGCCCGCGACCATGCGGTCGCCGACGTTGACGCTCGGTTCGACCCCGGGTGGCAGGTACACATCCACGCGCGAACCGAAGCGGATGATGCCGAACCGCTCCCCGGCGCTGTAGCGTTCGCCTGTGCTGGCGCGGCAGACGATGCGCCGGGCCACAAGTCCCGCGATCTGCACAAAGCCGATGGCCACGCCATCATCGCGCCGGACCCGCAGCCCGCAGCGCTCGTTGTGCTCGCTGGCCTTGTCGAGCGACGCGTTGAAGTACTTGCCGGGGCGGTACTCGACCCGGTCGATCGTGCCCGCGACCGGGACGCGATTGACGTGGACGTTGAACACGTTCATGAACACACTGACGCGGGTGGAAGCGGGGTCGAGGCCGAGTTCAGGCGGCGGCGCGCCAGCCCCCCCCGCTCCCCCACTTCCCACAAAGCAGCAGACCCCGTCGGCGGGACAGATGACCGCGCTGTCGATCCGCGGCACGCTCCGGGCCGGGTCGCGGAAGAACCACACCGACCACACCGCCAATGGGAGCGTGACAAACGCCGCCAGGCCGCCTGCCAAGGGGTTCACGAATGCCGCGAGGAACGAAGCAACCAGGAACGAGCCAAGAAAAAAGACGGCGACGATAATCCAGCCCTCGCGCGCCACGGGCGGATACTCGGTCTCAGCCGGGCGGCGAGAAGAGGTGGCAAGCGGCAAAGAAGGGCTTGTCAGGCCGTCTGGGGACATGGGTAAAGGATAGGTTCGGGGATTCGTGGCAACCGGCATGGCCCGGATGCGAACAGCCGGCATACTTCTGGCGTCTGGAGATGACATGACACAACGAGTTGGCGGCGTGCGTTTGTTCGGTATCGCGGTGGTCGCGGGTGCGGTGCTGTTGCCCGGAACGGTGCGCGCGCAAGAAGCGTCCGGGCCCGAGCGTCAGGCCCCCGGGGAGGGTGGGCCCGATGCGCCGGCCGCTGTTGCACACGATGCCCGCACAACATACGACGGGTTCAAGGTGGTGCGGGTGCTGCCGCGGACTGTGCGGGAGGAACTTGCCGCCCTGGCGATCGCCGAGACGACGTGGTTCTGCGAGCGTCGCGGGCCGGGGCTTGATCTGGTGGTGTCGGCGGAAGGACTTGCGGCGCTCGACGAGGCCGGGATCGCGCAGACGGTGCTGGTCGCCGACCTGGGAGCGTTGATCGAGGCGGAGCGGGTGCAAGGCGAGCAGGCACGCGCGGCGGAGGCCAATGGCGCGGCGTTCCGCGGCGACACTTACTTCGACACTTTCCGGACATACGACGAAGTAATGGCTCGCATCGACCTGCTCGTAGCGGGCAACCCCGGCGTGGTGACGCCGGTGAGCGTGGGGACCTCGCGCTTCGGGCGCGCGATCCGCGGCTTTGCCGTTTCCGCGCCCGACTCCGTTGAGAATCCGCGTAACGAGCGGCGGCAGGTGCTCTTCAACGGCACGCAGCACGCGCGCGAATGGCTCAGCCCCACAACGGTCATGCACATCGCCCACAGTCTGATCGCGGACTTCGGCGCGGGCGACCCCCGGGTCGGCGAGTTGATGAGCAACGCGGAGGTGATCTTTGTTCCGATCATCAACCCGGACGGGTATGTCTACACATGGACCAACACGCGCCTGTGGCGCAAGACGCGCGTCGATAACGGTAACGGGACCTTCGGCGTCGATCCGAACCGCAACTGGGGCTTTGAGTGGGGCGGCGAGGGTGCGAGCACGACACCCGGCAACGAGACCTACCGCGGACCCTTCGCCTTCAGCGAGCCCGAGACCGCGGCGCTTCGGGATTTCATGGCCGCGCGGCCGCGCCTCGATGCGCACATCGACTTCCACACCTTCAGCCAGTTGATCCTTTCGCCGTGGGGATACACATCGGCAGTTCCCGCCGAGCCGACGCAATCGGTCTTTACCCGTCTCAATGGGGACATGGCGAGAGAGATCCGCGGACAGAGCGGCATGACCTACATCGGCGGGCCGTCGAACACGACAATCTATCCCGCCTCCGGCACGGTGCCCGACTGGGCGTTCGGGGACCAGGGCATCCTGAGTTGGACGATCGAACTCCGCGACACCGGGGCATATGGGTTTGTCGCGCCGGCCGAGGCGATCGTGCCGACGGGCCATGAGAACTATCGAGCGGTGCTAACGCTGCTGGATTACATCGCGCTGCCGCTGCGGTTCACGTTCCCTGACGGACTGCCGCAGGAAGTGGAGGCGGAGCAGACAAGCAGTTTCCGCGTGGTGATCGACTCGAACATGAACGCGATGAGTTCCGGGAGCGGGCAGTTGCTCGCTCGCACCGGGGGGGCGGGCGCATTCGTTCCTTTCGCCCTCACAGCGCTCGCCAACCCCGGCGAGTTTCTGGCCACCCTTCCCGCGGCGGAGTGCGGTCAAACGATCGAGTTTAGTTTCGCCGCTTCGACAACGGGCGCTCAGAACGCGACCTACCCCACTGATGCGCCGGCGAGCGTGCTGAGCGTGGACGCGGTGGAGACCATCCGGTCCTCGCGTGACGCGTGCGAGGCGGCCGGCGGCTGGATGGTGGGCGCGCCGGGCGACACGGCGACTACGGGCGTGTGGGAACTGGCATCGCCACAGGCGACGGGCGCGCAGCCGGGCGCGGATGTCTCGGTAGACGGCTCGCTCTGCTGGGTGACCGGGGCGGCGGCGGGATCGCAGATCGGGACGTTCGATGTCGACAACGGCGCGACAACGCTGACGAGCCCGGCGCTGAGCGCGCTGGGGCCGGCGGGTGAACAGCCCGATTCGGCGCGCCTGTCGTACTACCTGTGGTACTCGAACGACCAGGGGTCCAACCCCGCGCAGGACCCGTTTGATGTGCTGATCTCGAATAACGATGGTGCGACTTGGCAGGGATTGCAGCACCTCGCGGCCGATTCGAGTACGAACGCGTGGGTGCGATTCGAGTTTGAGTTGGTGGGCCTGATAGAGCCTACCGACCAGATGCGCATCCGGTTTGTGCCCAACGACGCGGCGCCGGGGTCGATCATCGAGGCGGCGGTCGATGAGGTTGTGGTCCTGGTCCGCGGCTGCCCGATACCCCCGTGCGCTGCGGACTTTGACGCCAACGGCGTGCGCGAGGTGACGGACATCTTCGCGTTCCTCGGCGTGTGGTTCGCAGGCGGGAGCAGCGCGGATATCGACGGGATACCGGGGATCGGCGTGCCGGACATCTTCGCGTTCCTGGCGCTGTGGTTTGCCGGATGCTGAAGCGATGCGCGAAGTCGGAAGTCGGAAGTCGGAAGTCGGAAGTCGGACCGAAGATGCAACTTTCCGCGTGCGATCATCACGTTATGCACGAGTCCGCATCGGCTTGAACAATCCGCGCGCCCGCGCAAGCCCGGACAACGAACGCGGAGCACTCTCGCCCGTGCGCAGCGCGATATTCCTCGCGGAGCGCGAGCGTGAGCGACGAGACCGCGCCGGGATGGCAAAGCGTGATGGTGCAGCCGCCAAAGCCCCCGCCCGTCATGCGTGAGCCGTAGACGCCGGGAACTTTGTGCGCGATCTCCACCAGCGTGTCGAGTTCCGGGCACGACACGCGGAACAGGTCGCGGAGCGATGCGTGCGAGGCGTACATCTGCGCACCCGCCCCGGCTCGGTCGCCCGCGCGAAGGGCCGCGGCGAAAGACCCGACCCTCGCGTTCTCGGCCACGACGTGCGCAGCGCAGTCTCGCTCCTGGGGTGTGAGTCTCGCGCCGGCGATGGCGGAGGTCGAGGCGTCCCTGAGCGAGCGCAGGCCCATCGCGCCCGCCGCGCCCTCGCACGCCGCGCGTCGCCGGGCATACTCACCCGATGCAAGCGCGTGCCGCACACCCGAGTTGGTGACGACGAGCGTCGCCGTCTCAGAAGTGGGAAGCGGGATCGGGACGATCGTGCCGTCGCGGCAGTCCATGAGCAGCGCGTGTCCCTCGCGCCCAAACACGGCGGCGAGTTGGTCCATCAGGCCGCAGGGCACACCTGCGAACTCGTGTTCAGCGCGCTGGCACAGTCGGGCAAGGTCCAGCGGAGCGATGTGGACCTTCCACAGCGCGGCAAGAGCCGTCGCGATCGCGACCTCCATCGCGCCCGAGGAACTCAGGCCCGAACCCATCGGAACGTCCGAGGCGATTGCGACATCGGCGCCGGTGCGGGCATGGGACATCGCGAAGAGGAGCGCGCCGGGTCCGGCGGCGTAGGCCGCCCATGTGGCGCGGAAGCTCGTGGGATGAAGGGCGGCCAAATCGCACTCAAAGACGTTGCCCGGCGCGACGAGATCGGCCGCGACGATTCGCAAGCGAGAGTCCGCGCGACGAGAAGTGACGGCGGCGCAGCAGAGTTGGATCGCGACCGGTAGCACGAGGCCGTCGTTGTAGTCGGTGTGCTCGCCGATGAGGTTGATGCGTCCGGGCGCAACGGCCGCGGGCCCGTCCGCCGGATGGCCGAAGGCCGCGCGGAAGGCCGTCGCCGCACGCACGATGGGCCGGGTTGGTTCAGGCACGGGCGGCATCGAACCTGAGCGTAGCAATGAATGAAAACGGGCCGCGACGCGTGTCGTGGCCCGTTGGTGATCGATAGGTATTCCATGGCCGGCACGGAGCGCCGGTCCAACAACGTCGGTTTTCAGTTTCCAGTCGTCGCCATCTCCGAGCCTCGGATCACGGCCTCGAACTGCTGGATGGTCGCGATGCCGCGCGGGCGGACGGGGGCGAGCAGGACGTTCTTCGACAGCGCCAGTTCTCGCGGCGTGAGGCCGAGATACTCCAGCCGGTTGAGGAAGTCGGCCAGCTGCTCGACGTACTGCCGGCTGACGGTCTCCTCCTCCGAGGTGTCGAGGTATGACCGGAAACGTGCGGGGTCGATGGAGGTGGTGCCGGGATTCGCGGCGAGGAAGCGGCGGACCGACTGGTAGAGCGCGTCCTGGATCTCCGAGGCGCGCGAGACGCGGCGCGGCTCGCCGTTCTCGTCGAGGACAGGGTTGCCCTCCTCATCCAGCAGGGGCCGGTTGAAGGTCCGGTCGTAGTCGCGCAGCAGCGCGGTGACTTCCGGCCCCGGGAGCCGGTTGACGGCGGTTGCGTAGGTTACGGGTCCGGTCCCGCCCGCGAGCGGGTAGTCGTTGTACAGGCCCCAGCCCACCAGCAGCGCCAGCAACTCGGGCAGGTCAAGTGAGCGCGGGATGATGCCCAGTTGGCGGAGTTCCTCGATCTGGGCCTGACCCACCACGGGGTCTTCGCCGACATCGTTGAAGCGCGTCTCGCGAGGGATCGCCCCGGCGAGCGCATCGGAGACGTTCGTGTTGGTCGGCCCTTCGGCGCGGAGGTCGAGCGTGATGATGTTGCTCGAGGACCCGCCGTTGATGAGCGAGGGAGTGACAGCGCCGAACGACTGGAAGATGAAGGTCGAGAGGTTCCCGTTGGCATCGCCGGTGCCATCGGGGGTCGCGAAGGCCACGCGATCCGAGCCGTTGATGGTGGGCGTAGTGGAGAAGTCGATCAGCCCGCCTGACACGATGTCAAGCCCCATGTCCTGACCCAGGCCGTTATCGGGCGCGAGCAGAGTCCCCGCGGGACGCGAGTTGAGTTGGATCGACCCGGCGTTCACGGTGATGTCGCCCAGGGCGGTAATGTCGCCCAGGACCGCGGATCCGGCGTTGATGGTCACGTCCCCGGCGACGGTGAGTTTCTCATTCTGGCCCATCCGGAACTCGTTGACGACGTTGAAGGTGATGTCGTAGGGGGGAACAGGGTTGGTCACAATCCCGCCGCTGGCATTGCGGGCACGCGCGACGATCGTCGCGATCCGCGGCACGTTCACGCGCCCGTCCACCCCGTCGGTGACGTCATAGTTGAAGAAGATCGATCCCAGGGGGCGGACTCCACCCACAGGACCGTTGAAGCTGAGGATGGGCAGGGCGTTGTCGGCGGGAAGATTGTTATTGAGCCAGCGGAAGGTGAGGTCGGGAGTGGCGCCGGGCGCCGCCTCGAGCGTGTTGTTGAAGAAGATGCCCGTTCCCCCGGTGTCGGTAAGAGTGATGTCCCGCATGATGCGGACCTGGTCGAAGAAAGTCATCGTTCCGCCCGAGGTCGTGACATCGCCCCCGAGCCGGGTTACACCATCGAAGTTGGTAGTGATCGCGGCGAGCGGTCGGTCGCCCCCGCCCACGCGACGCTCGAACAGCGTCACGCCATCGCTGGAGGTGTTGACCGTGAGGCTGCGGGCGGTGTCGTTCCTTGAGCGGACGGTGCCGCGGAACCGGATGTCGTTGCCGGCAACGATCACGTTCTGGCCGACCCGGACGTTGCCCTCGAAGTTGACGTCGTGGCTTCCGGCAGTGAGGTCGTCGTTGAGGACGACGGCATCGACACCGTCGCCCGCGCCATCCGCGTTGGGATTGAAGACCATGTTGTCGAGCGTCGTGGAGACCTGCGCGTTGACGATGACCCCGTTGTCGGCATTCACGGTCAAGCCGCCGAAGGTCGAGTTCGCCCCGGAGAACTGCACCTGGCCGTTGTCGGCGAGGGCCTCGAGCGTGACGCCCCCGGCGATCGACGCGACGTTCGCGCCGGTGACGCCGTTGGACGTCACGCGGGTCGTGTTCGTCCCGCCGATGATCAGCCCGGTGGCGATGATGCGCTGCAACTCCGCCCCGGTGATGGTCAGACCCGTACCCGTCGCAGCGCCGAGGCCGATTGTGCCGCTGGTCGAGCGGAGGATGCGGGTCTGGCCTGCGCCGGAGTTCAACGAGCCGTCAAGGGCCAGGTCCGAGCCGGTGATCGAGAGCGCGGAGTTAGTCGTGGTAATGGATCGGCTGAGCGCAACGGTTGTGACACCGCCATCGGCATCGGTGTCCGAGTTGATAACCGTTGACCCGTTGGTGATGAGGTCGGCGTTGACCTGCACGCCCTCGGCGGCGTTGAGTGTCAGCGCGCCGGCGGCCACGGCGTCGCCGTTCCCGGCCTGGAGGAGCAGCGCATTAGCCGAGGTCAGCACCCGGTTGGCCGAAAAGGTGATCCCGTTTGTGCCTGTGCCTCCGCCATCGGCATCGCCGTTGAGCGTCAGATCACCGGTGTCGGTGGTGAGGTTGGCGTTCACGCGGATGAGTTGGTCCGCCTGCGCCGACAGGGAGTTGAAGGTCGATGCGCCAGCCGAGAACGTGATGGTGTCCTGGGCGATGAGCGTGAACAGTCCCTCGATCCCCTGGGACGCCGCTCCCGTGACCGCCGAGACCGTGATGGAGGTCGTCGCATCGCCGCCCACGGTCAACTCGGGGGCCACGATCAGAGCCAACTCCGCGTTGTCGATCGTCATCGTGCCCGTGGCGGTACCGAGCCCGATCGTGTCGGTGCGGTTCTGGATGGTGAGACCGCCGTTGGCAACCTCGAAGCCGCCTGTGATGTTCAGATCATCCGCGGTGATGGCCAGCCGCATCAGGATGTTGGCAGTGTCGGCCGCAGTGATGCCATCCACAGTCGCCAGCGTGAATCTCGAAGTCTCGCCGATCAAGAGCCGGTCGGCGGTGATGCGCGACACTTCGTCGCCAGAGAGTTGCAAGTCGCCCGCGCCGGCACCGAGGCCGAGCGTGCCGCCGTTCGGCCGGTCGATGCTCACATCGCCCGTCCCCGCGTCGATCGTGCCGTCGATCTGCACATCCGCCGCGGAGAGGAAAGCATCGTTATCGTTGGTGTCCACGACCGCCCCGGTCGCGATGGTCAGCGTGCCCACGCCGTCCTCATCCACATCGGCCTCGATCCGGACCTCGCCAGACTGGCTCGTCAAGTTCTCAGAGATGGTGACCCCGTCATCGCTCTCGATCATCACCGAGTTGCCCGTGACGGTGCCCCCAAGGGTCATCACCCCGCCGGAGAACAGCGCGACCACGCCCGGCGACTGGATGTCGTCATTGATCGTCAGGTCCGTGTTGGCGTCGATCGTGACAGCGCCCGCGCCCATGATGCCGCCCGTCGCCGCGGAGAGCGTGACAGCGCCGCCGCCCGGGTTGGTGGAGATCACAACGGCCTGGGCGATGTTGATCGCATCGTCGGTGTCCGCCGCATTATCAAAGTCCGCCTCAAGCACGATGTCGCCCGTGTCGGCGCGGATGTCGGCGTTGGCGTCGATGCCGTCATCGGCGTTGACCGTCAGCGCGTTGAAGGTCGAGCCCGTGCCCGAGAACACCGCCCGTGCGCCGTTACGCGTCGCATCGAGCACCAGCGTGCCAACGTTCTGCGTCTGGACAGCGGTGAGCCCGTCGGTGGTGATGAGCGTCGCGTCCGGCCCTCCCACCGTGAGTTGATTCGCGGTGATGCGCTCGAACTCGGAGTTGCTGATGCGCAGGTCGCCCGCCGCGTTCCCCAGGCCGATCGTGCCCACCCCGTTGATCTCGATGGCGGTGTTGCCAATCCCGCTGTTCAGGCTGCCCAGCAGGTCAAGGTCATCAACCGTCAGGGAGATCGGGTTGCCTGCGGAGATGATCGTCCGGGTCGCGTCCACCAGCAGCGTCCCGCCGGCGATGATGCTCACGCCCATCGCGTCTGTGGCAAACAGATTTGTCCGCAGATTTACATCGTTCGCGGCGTTGAGTTGGAATGACCCGCCGGTGAACGTGCCATCGGCATCGATATCGCCGCCGGAGTTGATGGTCGCCGCAGCACCCGCCGCGACCGTCGAGCCGGTCTCCAGCTCCACGCTCCCACCATCGAACGGCCCGCCGGTGGATGCGTTGTCAAAGTCGGCCGTCAGCGTGACACCGCCCGTGGTCGAGCCGACCGTGCCCCCGCCGTTGACGGTGATGTCGTTGTCGGCGTTCAGCGTCACTTGGCCCGCATCGGCCTGCACCGCCGCGTTGACAATGATGTTGCCGCTGTCCCCGCCCTCGGCCAGAAGCGTGATCTGACCCGCGCCGGAGGTGCCGACATCGAAGTTGACGGTGATCCCGCCGTCAGAGGTGATGTTGATGTTCTCGCCCGCGGCGACGCGGACGCCGCTGGTGGCATCGATCATCGCGATGCGCAGGTTGCCATCGTTCCGGAGGGCCAGCGAGCCCGCGGACAGATTCGCGGCGATGCGCCCGATCTCCGTGTCGAGATCGACCCCGCCCGCCGAATCGATCACCAGCGAGCCGTTCGCGCCGCCGATCGTCAGATCGGTTGCCGGGTTGCTGCCATCGATGCCGCCGGTGACCGTGAGGAGATTGGCCGTGGCGTTGTCCGGCAGCGTGAGGCCGCTGGCGAACGCGATGTCGCTTCCCCAGAGCGTGAGCCGGTTGAGCGAAGAAGCGGAGAGATCGATCGGACCATCGGCGCCGACGGAGATCGTGCCGGCATCCGGCTGCCCGATCTGGATGCCCGCATTGGTATCAAGGAACGCGAGCTCCACAGCGGAAAGAGAGATGCCGGCGCCGGAGCCTCCGACAAAGATGTCGGTCCCCGCGGTGAGGTTGTTGAGTGCGATGCTCGAGTCGCCTCGCACGATGCCGGTAATCGCGAAGTCGTCGGCGGTGAGGCTGATGTCGCCGGTCGTCGTGGCGGCGGTGACGGGGAGCGTGCCGGCCGCGGACACGTTGAGGTCGCCGTTGCCGAACGCGGAATCATCGCCTGTGCGAGAAGTAAGCGCGATGCCGCCGCCGAAGGTGTTGGCGGTGTTCGTAAGGACGACCTCGCCGCCGAGGCCGTTGCGGGCGGTGAAACTCGAAGTGCCGGTCACAGCGACCGCGCCGTTCTGGGTGATGTCACCGCCCGTGGTCACGACCGTCAGCATCGCGCTGTTGGTCTGGCCGAGGGCCGCGTTGCCCGTCACATCGATACTGACCGCGCCGGCACCCGCGTTCACGATCGACGCGACATCGCCGGCAAACCCTGCCCCACGAACCGTCAGACCGCCGCCGAGCGTGTTGATGTCCACCCCCGCCGCCAGCGAGACGGACCCCGTGCTCGCATTGAGGTCGTCGTTGCCGCTCGTGGCATCGTTGGCGAGCAACTCGACCGTGAGCGCCCCGACAGTCGATGAGATGTCGGCGTTGACGTTGATGTCGTTGGCCGCACGGAGGGTCAGCGTCGCCGCGCCGCCCGCGGACTTGTCGATGGATGAGGCGACGGTGATGTTGCCGTCCTGCGTGCCCGTGTTGCCCGTGAGGATCTGAACGTTCGTGCCCCCGTCAAGCGCCGTCTCGATCTGGGTGACATCGACGATCGCGTCATCCGCATTGGGCGTAAAGGTGTCGGGGTTGCCGCCATCGAAGGTGCCGCCGATGGTGGCCACGGCGTCGATGGTGACGTTGCGCGGGTCGAGCAGCCATGTGCCGTTCGCGCCAGTGCCCGACTCGGATGCCGCGCTGACGCGTCCGCCGCGGATGTCGAGAGTGTCCTTGCCGGAGGTCTCGATGAACCCGCCATCCCCCGTCTGCGAGCCGCCATCGGCCGAGGCGCTGCCGTAGAAGCCGGTATGACCATCGGCCCACACAACCACCTGCCCGCCGTCGCCGGACTCGATCGCATCGGCGGTGATTGCCGATCCCGATGAGACGAGCGTGGTGTCGGCGGTGCGGAGGTCGCCCGCGCCGTGGGCCTCGCCGCCGATGTTGATCGCGCCGCCGCCATTGGTGCCGGAGGCGTCGATAGTTGCCCCGTTGATGACAACGCGCTGGCCGGTGATCTCAACCGTTCCGCCCCGCCCGCCGGGCGCGGCGTTGCGAGCATCGATCGTGCCCCCCACGCTGACCGTCGCGTTGCCTTGGCCCTCAATAGTCGTGTGCCCGGCCCGGATGGTGCCGGTGTTCTTCACCGCGAGGGAGTACATGTCGCCGGCGACCATCAGCGCTCGCCCGCGCTTGGCGGAGACCGTGCCGGAGTTCTCGACACCCGTCCCCTCGACCTGCGGTCGGGCAAGGCCCTCGACCCGCACCGAGATGCTCGAGCCGCGTTGGGCCAGGACAACATCCCCGCCCTCGCCGCCCGCGACCATCGCCACCACGCCCTTGTCGGCCATGATGACGCCGCGGTTGGCGACCTCGCGCCCGATGAGCGCTGCCACGCCTCCCGAGGCGCTTATGGAACCGTTGTTGACCACCTCGCCCGACAGCCCGGAGAAGTGGTTGACATTGCCCGCGAAGTCCTGGTTCGAGATATTGCCCGCCGCGGCGTAGAGGCCTCCCACATCAACCACCGCGCCGTTGCCGAACGTGACGCCGGCGCGATTGACAAAGTACACATTTCCATTTGCCCGAACCGTGCCATCGATGTGGGTCGGGGCCTCGCCCGAGATGCGGTTGAGCACCCGTGCGCTGTCGCTGGGCTGCACGAACCGGACGGTCTCATTGGCGCCGATGTTGAACGCGCTGTAGTTGATGATCGCGCCGTCCGAGGCGCGGATGCGGGTCAGGTTGCCGTTCTGCCGGATGCGCGCGTTGCCCTGCACAACGTTGGCCCCTTCCGGCCCCGCCATGGCCGGGCCGACGAGGATGGCGGCGACGCCCGCGCCGATGAAGGCGAAGCGTCCGAGCGACAGGCCAATGACACCGCCGCGTCCTACCGGCCGCGCGTTGGTTTGCGTGAACATCAAAGTCTCCTGATGTGCGAAGGCGTGCGAGCGTCCCTGCCTGCTTTCCCCCGATCGCCCTGGCAGGAAGGCCCTGGGGCGCGTGCGGCTCGCAAGGTGTTATGCGTTGGCCGCGGTATATAGGTTCCTCCCCCGGGGGATCGGGGCGGAAGATCGGAAAGCTAACCGTCAGAAAAGTATGGTGCCGACGAAGTGGACGCGGTTATCGCCCACCTCGGCCCGGTTCTCGATCTCGTCGAGCACGAAGCCCCAATCCACCCGGAGGGTGAGGTTGCGGCGGTAGAGGAACTCGATGCCCACGCCCGCGCCGATGAGCGTCTCATCGTTCTCGAAACTCTTGCGGTTGTTGTTCTGCGCGCGACCGGCATCGATGAAGCCCTTGAGAACCAAATCCCAGTCCGCCCGGCCGTAGGGCTGCTGCGGGCGATAGCGGAAGGGCTTGCCCCAGAAGGTGCCCGGGTTGGGATCGAAGGCCAGGGCCTGGGGCAGGTGGAAACGATACTCGGCGCTGGCGACATAGACGGTGTCGCCGGCCACCACCGATTCGTCGTAGCCGCGAACGGTGTAGAGGCCGCCCACCACCTGCTCGTAGTTGGGGATCAGGCGGGCTTCAAAGGTGTACTGGCCGCGGAAACTCAGCGCGACCTCGTGTGCGAGCGTGGGCACGCCGCCCGGACCCGTGTTCTCCCACCGATCTCGGAAGAGCAGCGGCTCGAGATAGAACGAGTGCGAGAAATCCCACTGCAGCGCGAACCAACTGTCATCGGGGTCGAGCCTGCCCAGTGCGTCAAGGTCCGCCTTGTCGGTGTCGGCCACTTCCGGGAGGTTGAACTCAAAGCCGACCTCGGCGCGGCTATTGGCGACCTCGGTGTTGCGATCCAGGCGGAGGCCCGCCGAAGGGAGCAGGAAGTTGTTGCTGCCCTCGATATCCACCGCGTTGTTCTTGACCTCGACGCGCTCGTAGCGGGCGCCGAAGAAAAAATCCACGAACGTCTCGGCGTTCTGATAGAAGTTGATCGTGGACTCGAACCCGAGCGAGTAGTTCTCGCCCTCGAACTGCTCCCCCGCAAAGCCCACATCCGACGCCTCGTACATGCTCCAACTCGCAAACGGTCGCAGCCGCCACCAGTCGCCCACGATCGGGAAGTCGTACGAGGCGAGCAGCGCGTGCGAGGAGTCGAAGCCCGCGGTGATGTAGTCGAGACTCAGGATGTCGTCGTTGCCGGTGAGTTGGTTGTTGACGTAGCCGAACCGCTCACGCCATTCCGAGGTCGATTCGGTCCCGGTGTTGGAGAGCTGGAAGTACGCAAGCCAGGGCTTGTTCTCCGTCACAAGGAAGTCGAGGGCGACCGTCCCCGTCTCTTCGCCAGGCGAGATGGCCAGGTCGACCCGCCGCCCCGGATGCCGGTTGAGTCGGAAGACGTACTGATCGAGCAGGTCCTTGCGTAACAGGTCGCGACGGGACTGGTCGTCGGGTGAATACGGCTTGACGGGAGCATTGGCGCGGATGCCCGCGTGCGCAGGATGGTTGATGCGCTCCTCGTACGCGATGCGCTCGCCGTTGGCGAGCGTGCGCACCTCCGACACCATGCCCGTCCTCACGATCAGTGTCAGCGTCGTCTGGCCCGGGCGACGAAGGTCCTTGCCCCAATCGGGGTCCCCCTCCTCGGGCGGGGCGAACTCGCGCTCCGACGGGCCGACCGTCACGCCGATGATCCCAAAGGCGTGCATCTCCGCGACCACGGCGTGCGTGATCGCCGCCAGCGCGCGAGACGTGTATCTTGCGGCGGGCATCAGCGGGATATCAACAAGCGGGATCGTCACCAACTCAACGCCAGGACCCGGTGCAACAAAGCCGTCATCTGTTCGTCCCAGCGTGACCTCCGCCTGGAGCAGGTCGTCGATCGCCGGGTACCCGGGGTGCTGCCGATCGAACTCGAGCAGCACAACACCGACCTGGTACGAGGGCTTCTCCGGGTCCGACGCGGGGGCAGCCGGGCTGGGCGCGACCGGCGCGCCGGCGTCGCCGGGCGATGCAACCACCGGCTGACCGGGCGCGGGCTCGCCGGGCGACTGGCCGGGCTGCTGCGCCATGGCGTGCGCACCCGGGCACAGACCCGCCGCCGCAGCCACGAGCATCGCGCGCGTTGCCGGTCGCGTACGCATGAACCAAGAACCTGATGAACGCCCGGACTGATCGTGCATGCCGCCTCCTGCTCCATGGCCCGAACCTCGGGCCAAAGCACGCAGACCGCGCGTCAAGTCGGGCCGTCAGGACCTGCTTGCGCATCGGAACTCCGTGTTTCGCGGGCACACCGTACCGGCGGAGTTTCCGCCGCGTCAAGTCGGCCGCCCAACTTCCTTTCTTGTGGATGCTTCTGGACAGGCCAAACTACCGGGGCCGGAGATAGGGCGTGGGAGTCAGAATCTCGAGAATCTGGAGGCCCACCTGCTCGCGCGGACGGGTAACGTGATCGGCACCGAAGGCCAGCCGGAAGCCGACATCCGAGAAGCCCCCCAGCGCGTCGATGCGGTCGAGCGCCTGCGGCTGGCGTGGGTCGATCGAGGGATGAGAGAGCGCTGAGCCCCCGATCACGCGGAGTTGGTCCATCGCCGCCCGCACTTTTTTGCCGGTCTTTCCGGGGTCGGTCTCGGGTTCCCAAGCCTCCGTGGTAACAAACTCGGCCACGTTTCCGATTACATGCGATACTGCTACGTCCCCCGCGCCCGGCGCGATGGGCGCGATGGGCGCGAACCAAAGCCATGAATCGTCGTGCGCGGCGGATTCGACACTCCCGACATCTAGCCGGGTGCCGGAGGGGACAAACGCCCCCGCATCTGCATCCTCCGCCCACACACCTGCGGCCCTTCGAGCCAGAATGTGCTCCTGAAATGTCCGCCAGCGGCTGTCGCGAAGGTTGGCACCTTGAACCGCCTCGCCAAGGTGCTCGTTGAATAGTGCAGTCCATTCACCTATTGTGGGGAATCTACAGCCAGCCTTCGCGGCAATATAACTCGCCGCAACCACAGGAATGTGCTGCATCGGTGAATCGAGGCTCGGTGGCATGGGCTCCAGTCCAGCCGGATAATCGACGCCGCTAAGTACAGCGACCGGCGGAAGCCAAGTCGGCGCGGGTCGGATTTGCGGAACACCAAAATCGTCCTGGGTCCATACCCAACTCCGGGGGGCAGGCCGCACATCTTCCAGAGGTCGAACGATCGGCAGCAGCGCGGGCATCGAACGCTCCGAGTCCGTCGCCGCGAGAATCGCCCCGACCTGACCGACCGAGACTTCGGTCACGGTGATGAACGACGCGGTTTCCCCCTCGCCGACGAGCACAAACTCAAGAGTCGTGGCGGGGTAACCCGATCGCGGCGGGAGATCAAACCGGAGGGTGTCACCCGCCCGCACACCTTGACCCAGGCCTGCAGCGCCCGGGCCGAGTCGGCAGGGCATCAGCGTCGCGCCAGTTGGCGCGAGGGCACCATCCGCGATGTCGTCGAAGGCAGCGACCACCGAGTTCGCCCCCGCGAGGAACGCGATGCCCCCGGAAAGTTTGCGGATGTCGGTTACAAAGGTGCGTGCGAGCGAGCGGGCCTCGGCATCGCTGATCCCCGGGGCGGCCGCCGCTCGCTTCAGGCGACTGAGGAGCAGGTTGTACCGGATGCGCCCATCGAGGGTGTGCTCCACAAGTCCGAAGGCCCGGATGGCCTCATCGACGGCGGCGAGGGTCCCGTCATCCGTTGTGGTGCTCAGAAGACGGGTGAGGCGGCGGACCTGCTCGGAATCGACTTCCTGCCGGAGTTGCGTGGCTCGCTCCGGCGTACTCGCGGCAGCGGCGGCGGCGAGGAGTGCGGGGCGGAGCGCGACCTCGTCGAGAAGGTCCGCCTGGTTGGCGGGCCACAAAACCTCGCCGCGATTGGACAATCGCCGCCACGCGGCGAAGAGCCGCTCGGGCTGGCCGGTCGAGGCGCGGGCGATGCGGAGCAACTCGGCGGTTCGGGATTCTCGCTCGATCGCCCTGAGGTCGTCAACCTGCTCGATGATCGCCGGGGGTGCGCCGCCAGCCCCAGCCTGCGCGAACGCCGGGACCACGGCGAGCGCCAGGAGCGATGCTCCGGCCACCACCAGCAGCAGCGGCAGGGCACCCGGGCGGCCGGGAGAGACCGGCACGGGAAACGATGGCATGTGCGTCTCAGTCGCGGGCATGAGCCGCCGCGCAAGTTCTTCGGTTCGCTCGCGGAGCCGCGCATCGAGTGTGTACGGGACATCGCACGCCAGCGGTACGACGGCGGTATCGCAGCGGATGCAGGCGAGTTGCGCGGGAAGCGGGATGGGCACCAGGATGTCCAGCCACGGGCGTGCCCGGGGCTTGACGAGCAATACGCCGGGGAGCGTGGGCAGCCAGAGATGGATGATCGCCAGCCACGCCGCGAGGGCATCGGCATCGGTCAGCCCGGGTGCGGGGAGGCGGACGTGCCCTGTCCCCGAGGCGGTCGTGCGATCGGGGACGGGCGTAAGTTCACGCTCAAGCGCGTAGAGGCACCTGGCGAACGACTCCAGCCCGGGCTTTCCTGCTCTGGGAGCGGTGATCGCCGTCAGCAGCGCGCCGGTCGGGGCGGCGTGCGGGGGCGAAGTGAGAACGGACGGTGCCTCCTCTCTCGCAGCCTCGAGAACCGCGGCAAACTGCTCGCGCGAGGTCACGCTCGCGCACTCCTGCGCAATGGTGTCGAGCCGGTCCACCGTCGAGCGGATCGCCTCACGGGCGCGGGGGTCGTGGAGTTCGGCGCAGAGCACAAACGGGTACTTCTCTCGCCCCTTCGCGTCGCGGCTTGGAAGTAGACGGCCCATCAACAGCACATGGTCGCGAGCCGACAGGGACCAGAGCAGCGTGTGGTCGAACTCTTCGAGCCGCTGTTCCGGGGCGAGGCGCTCCCAGGTCCCCGAGTCAATATTGGCGCGGATCGCATCGGCGTAGAGGATGCGGCGCGCATCGATGAGCGCGGCGGAGACCAGTCCGCTGTCCTCCAGGTGGTCGTCGAAGGCGGGATGCTTGCCGAAGGCCCCGAGCGCCACCGCGGGCGAGCGGTCGGCGTGCGCCTGCCTGCCGCCGAAGAGTCGCTTGAAGATCGAGATGGCGACGCCTCCGGGCGATGGGCTCTGGTGATTCGGGATAGCGAACAGCGAAAGTTTAGCGCGCCCACAGTGCAGGATCGGGAAGTTCGCGATCATCAAAGTTCAGTCGGAGCACGACCGTCCGTGGCCCCGCGGCAGACTTCAGCGGCATACGAACTTCCCACAGTCGGCGATCCGCATCAATGACCGGGCGTCCCTGGTGCGCCGCAATGAGCCACAGGCCCAGCCACGGGCCGGGGATCGCGCCCGTCGCTACCGGCTTCGCATCGGGCGAGTCGGACGCTAGGAACTCCAGTTCGACGCTTGCCCCGGGATAGTCAAGGCTACCGAGCGAGACGGGTCCGCCGGACAACTTGACGGTGCGCGGCTCGCTGCCCTGCTGGCGGACGCGGACGGCCGCGAACGTGCCTCCGCCCGATGCTCCTGCGGGGTCTGGCTGATACTCAACCGTGCAGGCGAAGCGCTGGTCGGCCCGCTCCGGCAAGACGCCAAGGAGCGCGGAGTTGCCGCCGGCCGCCGCGCCGGGCATATCAGCCTGCGCGAGATTGCGGAGTTCCGCGGCGAGGTCGGGGTCGCGCACCCCATCGGCGATCGACACGCCACTCGCAGGGGTTGACACGGCGAGAGCGGCGCGGGCTTCGAGAAGTTCGGAGGGCGTGAGTTGGCCCGCCGCGGCGTCGTACCGAGCCAGCGGGAAGCGGGCGAACCTTGCTGTGGGTCCGGATGTCGGCTGCGCTGTGGAGGCAGCTCGCTGGGCCTCGCGCGACAGCGTCCGAATGCCCGCCAGCGTGAGCGACCGCCACCATCGCGCGACAAGGTCCGTCTCGCGCGGATCGCCAAGGCTGACGACAAGATAGTCCGGCGCGCCCGCGGGGGTGCGCAACGCGTCGATGAGCCGCCGACGAGCGACAACGGGATCGGAGCCGAGCGCTTTCCAACTGGCCAGCACACGGTCATAAGCGGAATCGAGGGCGGGGTTCTCGGCCGCGCCGAGCGAGGCCGCACCCAGACGCGACAGACGGTCAATCGATTGCCGAGCCTCGGGGGGCAAAGCGGCGCTGCTGAGCGCTCGCGAGATTGTTGCCGCAGCGACCGATTGAGTTCGCGCGCTTGCGCCGAGGGACTCGCGGATGGACGCGGCTCGCCCCGCTGAATCCAGTTGCCGCTGGAACTCCCCCCACGCGAGTCGGTCGTCCGCGGCGGCAGCCAGTGCCACTCCATCGGTCCACGCGGTTGTGTACAGGCGCAGCAGGCCGAGCGCGGCGGGGGGACCGTCGCGGGCAGCCGCGCTGCCCGGTGGGGCGACGCTCGCCGCGGTCAGCGTTTCCACAATGACTGGCACGGCCGCGCGAGGGTCGAGTCCGGGATCCGAACCGTGCATCCCCTCCTTGCGAGCCAGCGGAACAGTTGGTTGCGAAGCACCCGCCGGGAACGTGGCGGCAAGGCGCTGCGCTGCCGCGAGAAGGGATTGCTCGGTGACGGCGCCGGCACCCTCAACAGCCCGCGCGATCGATGCTCGCCGGGCCGTGACAGCGGATTCGATGGCGCCGAGGCCTGCCTTGTAGCGAGGATCGTTGTCGCCCTGATCGGCTGAGCGCAGCACGGCGCGGGCGGTATCCCTGGCCTGTGCCGCAGCGCTCTCCACGGCGGCGAAGTGAGGCGCGGCCTCACCACGCGCGATCCCGGGCACCGGCTCGTGCGCCGATTCCGCCAGCGCCGCGATAGCCTGATAGGCCGCCAGGCGCGCGGCGAAGAGCGGCTCAACGCCGCGACCCAGGTGGGTCTCGGCGAGCGCGGAAGCGAGCGCGGACAGTTCATCGAGGTTGACGCGGCGGGTGCCGGCGCTCTGCGCTGCCGCCCTGAGCGACTCGCGTGCGTCCGCCAAAGGGCCTGTCGCTCCGGCGCTGTCCAAACTCGCGACAATCCGCTGGGCATCATCACGCAGGCGCGACGACTCCGCGACTGCATCCTGGATCGCGGCCTGCTCGAGGCGTCGGCCCGAGAGCGCGGGAAGCCGCGCGGATGCGTCGTCCGCGGCATCGCGGAGCGACTGGAACTCGGCGAGCCAGGCGTCGTCCGAAGGCTTGGCGGCCAGAGCGTCGACGAGACGCTGCTCGGAAGCAGCGAAGGCGACGAGCGCATCGATCAGCCCGCCCGCCGGCCCCGCGGCGGAACCGGCCGCGCTGCCGATCGTCGCGGCGAGTCCCTGCACGCACGCGACGATGAGCGCCGAGCGGTCAACCGCCAGCGATTCCGGCGGCCACGCGCTTCCCGAACCCGCCGTGTAGAAACTATCGGTGAGGAGTTGGAGTTCGCGCGCATCATCCGAAGCGCCCTCGAGCAGGTAGCCCTCGTTGCCGGCGAGCGCGAAGCGCAGGAGTGGATCGATCTGGACGCGTGTTTGGCCTGGAGTGCCCGTCGCTCGCGCGGCCTCAATGCCGATGAGTTGTCCGAGTGCCTGCGTTGCCTCGCCGGATAACCGGCGTCCCTCGGCGATGTCGGCGCCAAGCCTGTGCGCGGCAGCCTCGGTCAGAGGTCGGAGCACGCTGGCCTCGAACGCCGTCCGCACGGCGGTTCGTCGGCCGTCGCTGAGCAGGCTGCCCGAGAGATCGCCGGCGATGACCGCCGCGGGAAAGAAGATGACCGGCACACCGATGCGTTCGCTCGCGCGCTTGCCCAGCGCCGTGTGGATCGCGCCGATGCGCTGGGAGTCTGCGTGCACCGGCAGGGTGCGGAGGAGAGAGGCATCGGCCCCCGCGTCCCCGCGGTATTTGAAGTCCTCATCACTGACAATCGCCTTGGAGACGATGGGCAGGTGGTAGGGCGGGCGACCGGCCTCGACGCTCGGGGCTGTGCCCGACTCCATCGCGCTCGCGACGGCCGACCAGAACTTCGCGGGCTCGATCGCGGCCTGCTGGAGCCCCCGCGCCCCGAGCCATGTGAGCAGGCCGATGACGAGAAGGCCCGCAGCGCAGGCCCCGAGGAGCGTGGCGGCGCGGGCACGGAGCATGCCCGCCGTGTCGGCCGCTCGCGTCACAAGGCCCTTCTCGCGGAAGACCTTGCTCAGGAACAGGTCCTTGAGGAAGAGCGCACGCTCGCGCTCCCAGATACGCCCCTCCGGCAGTTTGTCGGGCGAGACATTGAGCGCTGCGGCCAGGTCGGCATCGAGCGCTGCGCCCTCGCGCAGGGCGGAGGTGAAGTAGATGCCGCGAAGAAACAGCGGTCGCGCCGACCATTCGCCCGCGACAAACATGCGGTCGAGGTACCGGCGCAGACGCGGGCCGAGGCGTGAGAGGCTTTCCGGGAATGCGTAGAGCGCATCGACCTGGTCGAGCCGTCGCTTGCGCGCGTCGTCCGTATGGACCGGATCGAGCATCAGGCCCATGCGCCGACGGTTCAGCCGCTGCTCAACCGCGCCAAGGTGCTCCTCCACAAGCGCCGGGCGGAAGGGCGCATCGAGTGCATCGGGGTTGCTCCAGCCCAGGATCTGGTTGGCGGCGCGGGGATCGTCGGTACGGTCGAAGAACTCGCGGAAGCCATTCACAAGATCGCTCTTGGTGATGACGACGTACGCAGGGAAGCGGACACCCAGCAACTTCTGGATGGTGTCGAGTTGCCCGCCGAGCCTCGCGGCCTTGGAATCGATCACCTCATCGGAGTCCTTGATGAGCGAGTCGGCCGGGATAACCACCAGCAGGCCGTTGACCGGGCAGTTGGGGCGCGACTTCCTGAGGAGTTTGAGGAACTCCTGCCACTCGCTCGTTGAACCGGCCTCGACCTCCTCGAACAGCAGACGCCCCGCGGTGTCGAGGATGACGGCCTGGTTGGTGAACCACCACGACATGTTCAGAGTGCCGCCCGCGCCTTGGAGTTCGTCCTGCAGGCCGGGCGGGAAGCCCACGCCGCAGTGGCGGACGGCCTCGGTCTTGCCCGAGCCGGGCTCGCCGATCAGCACATACCACGGGACGGAGTACAGGCTCTTGCCCGCGGAGCGGAACTTCTCCAGTCCGGTCTCGAAACTCTTGCGGAGTTCATCGAGGCGTGCGCGGCGCGCCGGCTCGGCGATGCGCGTCGGCCCGGCAGCGGTCCCCGCGAGCAGACCGGCAAAGGGCGACGCACGCCGCTCATCGCGCCGGAGAAGGAAGGCGCGATGCGCGGCGACTGCCCCGCCGACGATCGCGGCCCCGACAACCACCGTCACCGCCGCGCCGATCCCGCCGACCATGCCCGCCACGACCGCGAGCACCAGCGCAACGACAACCATCGCACCGCCCTGCGCGGAGCGTGGCATTCTTGCGATGGCCGCCGCGATGCCGCTCATGGCCGCACCCCCCCACTTGCCGCCGAACCCGCCGCCGTCTCCACGATCGCGTCGAGGCTGCCCTTGAGTTCGGCCCGCTTCTGGAGGTACGCCACCGCGTTGGCGATGAGCAGCGTGACGGCGAGACCGCCCGCGGCGATGAACACCGCGCCGAGCCGACGCGCGGGCGGCTCGGTCAGGTCTGCGCTGTTCACATGCTCGTAGGCCTCGGGCGTCACGCGCGCTGTCGCATCGGCATCGATGAGGGGACGCAGGCGGGCGGCAAGGTCCTGCATCTTGCGCCGTAGAACCTCGGGCTGGCCGGTGTACCAGCCGCTGAACCCCAGGCCCATGCAGGTGTAGCACACCGCGAGCACCTGCGTCGCCTCGGGGCTTGTGTCACGCAGGGTCTCATCGAGTCTGTCAAAGAAATCCTCATCGCCGCCATCGAGGGCGCGGGCCTTGGCGAGGCTCGGCCACGCCGCCGCCTCCGGCAGTGCCCTGGCGGTGAAGTCGGTGAAGTACAGCAGCGCCGGCTCGACGCGCGCGAACGCGCCCGAGAGGCCGGCGGCTTCCGCCGCGCTCGCGCAGGCCGCAAGGTGGGCCCGGGCCTCCTCCGCCGCGACCGCCGGCACGGGCGGCACACCCTTGCGTACGGAGCGATTGAGCCGGCACGCCCATTGAAAGAGCGGCTCGCAGCACGCCAGAAGCGTCATGTGCGGCCACCGCTCCCCCCACCCCCCGCGCCCCGCAGTAGCGATTCGGCGAACGCTGCCACAGCGCTGAGCAACTCGCGCTCGATCGCCGCGGCATCGTTGCCCGCCGACACTTCCACATACTTCCGCCAGCAGCGTGCCTCGTGCGAGACCATGAGGTCCGCCAGGCCGCGACCGCTGCTCATTTTCGTTGACGCCTCGATCTGCGCCGGGCTGAATCGCTCGGCGTGGCGCTGGGCAAACTGCCGGCCCGCCTGGCCGATGCCCGCGATGAGCGCCGCGGCGAGTTGGCGGAGAAGTTCCACATCACGCGCCCCCGTGGCGCCCGCTCCCGGCTCGCCCCGCGCTGTGCGTGCCAACGACTGGCGGATCGGCTCCGCCCGCTTGATGTTCGAGACCGGCGCAACCGCCCGCCACGCGCTCCACACCACCGCGTCGAGGCTCGCGGCAAAGTCCACCAGCAGCGCGGCGACCTGCGCGGCGTACACGGGGTTCAGGTGCTCGTCTGGGCCGAGTTGCAGGGCCGCGGCCAGCGCGTTCGCGGTCGCGGTCGCGCTGGTGGGGGCAGGGGCAGGCGTCTGAAGAGGTTTGTCGGGTGCCACGCGTGTCCTCGATCCGGCGGAAGAGGGAACGTCCTGAGCGTGGACTTTACCGGACGCGGGGCCGGGGGGCAATGGGGGGACCCAACCCTTCGGCCTGCACGGCTTGTGCGGGGGGCGTGTGAGCAACGAACCGGCCCGGCCCGAACGGCCCCTCACCCGGAACGGGGAATGGCCGATGGTCCGTGCGGGTGCCGACGCCTTTTGCGCCGGTCCAACCGGAGTGATTCCCATGAAGCGCGGACGTGCATTGGCGATGGTCATCCTCGCGGGTCTGGCCGCTTCGGCGGGCGGGTGCGCAAATGAACAGGGCTCGGCTTCGGCGTTCAGCACGAACCGTGAGGCGGGCCTCGTTCCAGCGCCGGGCAGGCAGCGGGGCCTGATGGTCGCTGGCGACAGCCTCGGACGTGCCGTGTTCGAGGGCAGCACGCCGGCGATGGCGAGCGTCCCCGATCGCGAGTAGTCGCATTCCGGCACCGAATCATCGCCTTGCAAAGATGTAACTGTCGGCGGACAGAACCCTGAGGATCTTCGCGGCCAGGGTCTCTCGGGGCGGGCGGGTGCCGCGCGCGGTGAAGGCGAGGCGGAAGCCCACATCCGCGAAACCCTCGGTCGAGAAGAGCATATCCAGGGGCAGCCGCGTCTCCGGGGTGATCTCCGGCGGTGAGAGCGATGAGCCGCCGATCGCGCCGAGCGCCTCGGCAGATTGCTGCAGCACGGAGAGCACCGCCGCGGCGGTGGGCGCGGCGGCATCGAGACGGTCGGGCTGGTCGAAGACCATCTCGGCCACGTTTCCGATGAGGTGGTGGACGGCGTGGCGCGTGTCCGCGCTGCAAGGCACAAACCACAGGACGCCGTCGTCGAAGGCGTGCGAGGTGGCGCGGTCCTCTACGGGGACCTTGGGCTGCTCGGGCAGAAGGATGTTGGCGTCGGGCCATGAGAAACTGGACTTGTTGACCACCTGCGCCTGCATGGCGGCGATATGTCGCTTGTGCGCGCCGAAGGTCGCGTCGCGCAGGTTCCATTCGCTCAGTTCGGCGGAAGCGGCGTACGCATCGCGCGCTGTGCGCCACTCGTCTGTCGCGGGGAGGCGGCAGTTGGCAAAGCGGGCGACGAGCGCGGCCGCGCCGGGGGAGACCTGCTGCATCGGGTGGCCGGGGTTGGGCTCGCCTCCCGCCTCATCGCGGATGAGCCTGGGGTCGCCCGCGCGCAGCAGGGCCGGCGGGTAGACAGGGCGCTGTGCGGTCACATTGGCATCGAGTTTGAGCCAGAGTTGCCCGGGAACGACCGAGCCCGCGCCGCTCCATGTCCAGGAGCGGGGGCCGGTCCATGCGCTGGTGCCCGCATCGAACACGGGGAGGGCCTGCCGAAGTTCCGGGGCACCGCCACTCTTGGCCTGCGAGACCATACGGGCAAACGTACCCACGGAAACTTCCGATACGCCGAAGTAAACCGGGACGGTCTCGCCGGCGCGCTGGACTTCCAGGCGGATGAACTCGAGGCGAGCGCTCCCGCTTGTGAAGGTCAACTTGCCTGCCTCGTCCGCCTCGCCCCGCCAGCCGGCGGCCCCCGGCCCCAAGGTGAGCGGATCGATTGAGGGCGGCTCGGGCTGGGAGCCGTCGATCAGCCCCGTGACCTGAGCGAGCCTGTCGGCGGAGGGCGCGGGGAGTTGCGTGATGGCGCGCGTCTCGGCGAGGAACGAGCCCACCAGCCGCCGGACGGCATCTTCCTGCAGTCCGGGCCGGGACAGAGCACGCCGAACCTGCGCAAGCGCGATGTTGAAGCGGAGCGAGGCGGGCAGGGTCTCCGCGCGCACGGCAAAGTCCGGCGCGGCACCCGCGAGCGTCTCGAACGCGCCGGCATCGGCGGTGCGCGAGGCGAGGGCCGTCCAGCGTGCTGCCAGTTCAGCGCGGATCACACCGGTCAGTTCCTCCCGGCGAGATGCGTCGGGCACGGAAGCGGCGACCCGGAGCAGCGCATCCCGGACGGGCGCGCCATCGGAGAGTTGATCCATGCTCGAGGGCCAGCCGATCTCCGGAGACGACAGTCGCCCGAACGCCGCGATCGCGGCCTCGGGACGGTCCGGCCTGGCCTCGCGGACTCTGGCAACCAGCGGCCCAGCCGCACCCTCCGCAACGATTTGCGCGAGCGTGCCCAGCCGCTCGCGCAACTCGGCGAGCGCTTCCCGCATGGCGGGCGAGCGTTCGGCTCCGGCGCACCCGGGGACGACATCGATGGACGGGTCCGGC
>CAYMWG010000005.1:0-33956 GCA_964393765.1 uncultured Phycisphaeraceae bacterium | reverse complement strand
AAACCATCGTGATCCAACTGGACCTCCACCAATCGGTTCCAGGCATCGTGGATGTACTTCCGCGTGCGAAGCGATCTTCTGGCGTCTGTGTACCACAGGCTCAATGAGTCTCGCCGCTTGCCCCGCAACTCGACCCGACCCTGTGTTCACACTTCTCATCCGCCCCGCTCAGAGCGCGGGACCGTCTGCGTGGCGCAAACAAAAACCCCTGCGGATGCAGGGGTTCGATTTGAAGTGGAGCGGAAGAGAATCGAACTCTCGACCTCGTCATTGCGAACGACGCGCTCTACCAACTGAGCTACCGCCCCGACAGATTTTCAATGCCGGGGAACGGTTTCCGCGGCAGGTGGTGAGTATAGCCGGAACCGGCCGAGTCGGCGTCGGCTTACTCGGCATCGATGGCGGGTGGCGAAGCCGGGAAGTGGCGGCGCCAGAGGAAATAGACGGGAACTCCGGCCGCGAGAACGCCCAGCCAGATGAGCGTGGTGCGCGGGTCGGCGAGGATCGACAAGGCTGTCATCGCGAGACTTGCGAGGATGAAAATCGCGGGGACGATAGGGTATCCGGGGACGCGGAACGGGCGCGGCTCCAGCGGTCGGCGGGCGCGGAGCGTGAACAGGGCGACAGCGCCGATGCCATAGAAGATCCACATCGTGAAGACGAATCCCCCCGCGAGTTTGGCGAAATCGCCCAGCCAGAGAACCACGGCGCACGAGAGCGTGAACTGCACCCAGAGCGCGACGGCGGGGGTCTCGTAGCGAGGATGGATTCGGCCCAGAAAACGGAAGAGCAGGCCGTCGCGTGCCTGGGCGAAAGTGACGCGCGCGCCGGTGAGCACGCTGGCGTGCGAGGAGCCCAGGGCCGAGAGGATGATGAGCAGTGTGACGGCGTAGGCACCGGCAGGACCGACGAGTTTGCCGAGCAGGAGCGGCGCGACGGTGTCGGTGGTGCGCATTTCTGTCAGGGGGATATGCCAGAGGTAGACGGCGTTGGCGAGGACGTAGAGCGCGATGACGCTCAGCGTGCCGACGATGAACACGCGCGGCAGGAGTTTGGCTGGGTTCTTGACCTCGCCCGCGATCGCGCCGACATCGCTCCAGCCGTCGTAGGTCCACATGATCGCGGCCATGACGGGGACGATCGCCGCAAAGAGGGTTGAGGGCGAGGGCACGATCTCGAATCCCACGGCAGCGGCGGGCAAGCCGGGGGACAGGAGGTCCCTCAGGGCGGCGAAGACTCCGACCGCGATGATGGCGGCGATCGCGGTGTACTTCAGCGTGGTCAGGACGATCGCGAAGCGCGCGCTGCCGCGGACGCCAAGGACATTGATGAGCGTTAGAACGAACAGGGCGGCGCAGGTAAGGAGCGGAGGGTTGAGATCAAGGCCGGTGAGTTTGTTGAAGTGGATGGCAAAGACGATCGCAATGCCACCCGCCGCGGTGGGCTTGGTGATGAGCATGTACGTCCAACCGAAGACGAACGCCGGGCAGGGCCCGAAGCCCTCGCGGAGAAAAACATAGATGCCGCCGCTACGGGGGAGCATGGAAGCGAGTTCGGCGAAGGTGAGCGCGCCGCAGAGCGCGATGAGTCCGCCGAGTAGCCAGAGCGAGAGGATGAGGTAGGGGTTCCCCAGATGTTGCGCGATGACTGTGGGCGTGGCGAATATGCCGCTGCCGATGACCACGCCGACCATGATGGCGATCGCGCCCCAGAAACCCACTTTACGCGGGAGGTCGATCAGCGCGGGAGGGGTCTGGCCTGCGGTGAGCGAGGTTGGAGGAGAAGTGGGCGGTTGCAACGATCTCATTGCTTCAAGGTATCAGGAAGCGGGGGGTGGAGGCTCAAACGCGTTCGCAGGCGGGATTGAACTGGCGAAGGGCAGGCTGGCCTGTGCCTTTGGCAGTGTGGGAAAGGGGCGGGTTGCTTTCCCTTGTTCACAAGCCAGTGGGGAGCGCGGGTCGTTTTTTTGAGTATGTGCTTTCTGACTCCGTGGAGAACAGGCAATGGCGGGAACGAATCAACGGCGGATGGGCCTGGTTCTGGCGGCGGCATGGGCGCGTGGGTGTGCGCTGCCCCCGCAGCGCTGGCCGGCGACATCCTCTTTGCCGACGTATTGAACTTCCACGATCCGGAAGGCAACTCAGTCCGCCGAATGACTACTGAAGGTGCGGACGTCCAGACCTGGATCCCCACGGGCGGCGGTGTGCGTGGGTTTGATGTCGACCCGGTGGGCGGCTTGGTCTATTGGACGGATGTCGACAACTATGTGATCCGTCGCGCGGCTCGACGGCACGGATCAGGTCGATCTCGTCGGGCCGGGGCCGGTGTTCCCGGCCGCGCTCCGGCTCGATCTTCCCGCTTCCCGTCTTTACTGGGGCGACCAGTCCGATGGGCAGATACTCAGCACCGATCTCACGATGGTCAGTCCCCTTCTGCTCATCGAAACGCTTTTCAATCACGGCTTGGCGATTGATTCCGCGGCGGGAAGGATGTACTGGACAACGTCCGACACATCATTCTCCGGGAAAATCCTCAGCAGGTCGATCGGTGGATCGGAGGATCCGGTAATCGTTCGCGCGGAGATCACGAGCAAGCCAGGGAGCCTGGCGCTTGACGTTGCGGCGGGCAAGATCTATTGGACCGACGCGATCGCGCTGAAGGTCCGTCGGGCAAATCTCGATGGGACGAATGTTGAGGAGTTGATCATCAATGGCTCCATCCTGCCCGGTCCGCCGCGCGCAATCGCATTGGACCTAGTCGCGGGCGATGTATATTTCAGCCTCGACCGCGAAATCGAGGAGTCGCCCACGCAAGGGGAGATCTACCGGATGAATCTGGACGGGACGGGGTTGGAACTCATCGCCGCCAACCTCGGGCTGGTGAACGACCTGTACATTTTGCAGGACCAGGTCGAGTGCGCTGCGGACTTTGACGGCAACGGCACGCGCGAGGTGGCGGACATCTTCGCGTTCCTCAGCCTGTGGTTTGCGGGCTGCCCCTGACGCCGCCTGCGGTCAGACCAGCAGCGTCGCGGGCTTTTCAAGAAACTCTTTGACGGTCGCCAGGTACTGTGCGGCCATTGCGCCGTCAACGATGCGGTGATCGCTGGACATCGTCATCTGCATCTCATGCCCGATGAGGAGCTTCTTTTCGCCGGACTTGGCGTCCTTGCCGACAACGGCTTTCTCGACCGCCGCGCCGACGGCGAGGATGGCGGCGTTGGGCGGGTTGATGATGGCGGTGAAGTGCTCGACACCAAACATGCCGAGGTTGGAGATGGTGAAAGTGGAGTCGGACATTTCGTCAATGGAAAGGCCCTTGGTCCTTGCTTTCTCTGAGAGCCGCCTTGTCTCGGAGGAAATCTGGCGGAGCCCCATGCGGTCGGCGTTGCGGAGCGTCGCGACGACGAGGCCGCCGCCGGCGAGCGTTGCGGGATCGACGGGCAGCGCGATCGCGACACCGATATTGACATCGGCGAGGAGTTCGATGGAGGGTTGAGAGGTCTGAGCGCCCGGGCTTGCACCGGTGCTTTCAATCCAACGCGCGTTCACAAACGGGTGCTGGTGCATGGCGAGGGCGCAGGCGCGGACGATAAAGTCGTTGACGCTGAGTTTGACGCCCTGCCCGCCGCCGAGTGAGCCGAGTTGCTCGTTGAGTTGGGCACGGAGGGTGAGCAGCGCATCCATTCTCGCCGCGACAGTGACCTGATAGTGCGGGATCGTGGCCTTGGACTGCACCAGCCGCTTGGCGATGGTGGCGCGCATGTTGGAGAGCGCGATCTTTCGGGCGGCGAGCAGCGGGGCGGTGGGGGGCATCGCGATGCCGGGGACCGCGCCGGCGGAAAGGCCGGAAATCTTGGCGGGCTCGCGGGCGCTTGGGGAGGCTGGAGCGCGGCCGATCGTGGCCCCACCGGCGCTCCCGGCCATCGCGGCCTCGACATCCCTGCGGACAATGCGGCCTGAGGGGCCGGTGCCGGTCACCGCGCCGAGATCGACGCCGGATTCGCCGGCGATCTTCCTGGCGAGGGGTGAGGCGAAGACGCGTTCGCCGTGATGAGATGTAGGGTGGCCGTTGCTCTGCTTGTCCGCGAAGGTGGGAGTCGCCACGCTCGCGGTTGCGGTGGGCGTTGAAGTGCTTGCGGTGGGCGCAATGGGGGCGACGGCCTGCTTGGTGACGGGCAAGCCCGACCCCGAGCTTACGCTCGGGGCTCCCTTGGCGGGCGCGGGTGATTCGTCCGCGCCGGCAAGGGTCATGATGACGGTGCCGATCGGGACCTGCTGGCCCTCGGCGACGATCAACTCGCCAACCGTTCCCTCTTCAAACGTCTGGAGTTCCATCGTCGCCTTGTCGGTCTCGATGTCGGCAATGACATCTCCGGCGGCGATCTTCTGGCCGGGCTTGACGGACCACTTCACGATGGTGCCCTGCTCCATCGTGTCCGAGAGGCGGGGCATTTTGATTTCGATGGGCATAGTTGAGATCTCAGACAACGGAACATCGAAACATGGTGACATCGAAACATTCAAGCAACGTCAGCGACCGCCCGTCGCGGCCTTCTTTCTTGAACGCCCCAACATCGCCCCAAACATGGTCTTCAGCTCAATCCTCTCGGTGATAAGCGGCAGGAACTTTGCGGGGCTGAACCAGTTTCGTCGTAAACAGAGCTTGAGCCAGAAATGGCACTCGTTCAGTTCCTTGATCGAGATCGCCAGACACTTATTGAAATCTGCCCGGCTCATCGCCTCCGCTGCTTCATAGATGTTCGCGCCGACTGAGGTTCCAGCACCTGTGATCTGACTGACAATCCGAGGGGATCGCCGCTGTGCTGCCAGCGCGTCAGCAACGTCAAGGACGCGATCCGCGAACATATCCATTCGTTCGAGCGTTTCGCTTCTGAGTCTTGCCACGAATGCACCGAAGAGAGCACTACTGGTTTGCTGTGTTGCTGTCACACTGTTTCGATGTCTCAATGTTTGTTATCGTCCCAACGACCGCCTCACCGCCGCGATGATCTTGCCCTTGTGCGGCATGAACTCGGCCTCGAGATTCTTGGCGTAGGGCGCAGGGACATCATCAGTGTTGACGCGAAGTGGCTGATGGTCGAGGTAGTCAAAGGCATTCTCGCACACCTGCGTGATGACTTCGCTGGCGATGCTGGCGAACGGCCAGCACTGATCGACGACGACAATCCGATTGGTCCGCTTCACACTCTCGACGATGGAATCGATGTCAAGCGGGCGGATGGTGCGCATGTCCAGCACGTCGCACGTCACGCCGTCCTTGGCCAACTCGTCCGCGACATCAATGCAGAAGTTCACAGGGCGACCGAAGGACACGAGCGTGACATCGGAGTTGCGCTCGCCCGACCATGTGCCGCGGCGGAGGGCCGCTTGTCCGAACGGGATCGCGTAGTCACCCTCGGGGACCGCACTCTTGTCCGAGAGCATGCGCTCGGATTCGAGATTGAAGTACGGGTCATCATCGCGGATGCCCGTGGTGAGCAGGCCCTTGGCATCCGCAGCGCACGAGGGGATGCCGATTTTCAGGCCGGGGACGTTGGCGTAGAGCGACTCGACGGTCCATGAGTGGGTGGAGCCGAGTTGCCCGCCCGCGCCGTTGTTGCCGCGGAAGACCACCGGACAGCCCCACTGGCCGCCGGACATGTAGAGCATCTTCGGGACGTTGTTGAGGATCTGGTCCGCGGCGACAAGGGAGAAGGACCAGGACATGAACTCGATGATGGGGCGGAGGCCGTACATCGCCGCGCCGACAGCGAGGCCGGCGAAGCCGTTCTCGGAGATTGGCGCATCGATGACGCGTTTCTCGCCGAACTCCTCGAGCATGCCTTGCGAGACTTTGTACGCGCCGTTGTACTGAGCGACTTCCTCGCCCATGAGGAAGATGCGGGGGTCCTTCCGCATCTCCTGCGACATCGCTTCGCGGAGCGCCTCGCGGAAGGTCGTCTCGCGGGTGCCCTCGGGGATGAGGTGGGAGGTGGTTGCGTCGGTAAGTGTGGGCATGGGTGGGAAACGAGAGCGGTCATGTTTGGGGAACGGACGGTACGCGAAGCAAGCGTTGATGATAGGTCATTGAAGGCGCGGAAGGGGCAAAGACGGGCGCGCGTCCGCGGTGCGAGAGACGGCCCGGACCGTGAAGAATGCTGAGCGGGGAACAGAGGGGATTGGGCGCGACAACTCACGCGTTTTGCATTATTCTGATCCTCAGCGTAGTGGCGGACAGCGAACTGAGGGGGGGCGGACGGTGGAGGCGAACATGAGCGCTCAGCCAGCAGCATCCGGTGGCAAGGTGTGCGTGGTCTGCGGCACGGATGTGTCCAGGAAGCCGCGGGTGAAGGACACCGAAGGCCGGTACATGTGCGAGGGCATGTGCGAGCAGGCTGCGCGCGAGCGCGCCAAGGCCGCGGCGGCGAAGGCGGCAGCGCCGCGGCTCACCAGTGCAGCAAAGCCCGCGAGCTCACGACCGGGTGCGTCGCCACCGCCCGCGAACGACGACTACGACATGATGTCGGACCTGTTGAGCGATTCGCCGGCAGTGAGCGCGACGGCGTGTCCGGGGTGCGGGAACGTCCTGAGCGGCGGCGCTCTGGTGTGCATGAACTGCGGCTACAACGCGCGGGTGGGGAAGGCGGCGAAGACGAATATTGTGAAGATGCCGAAGGCGTCGCAGATGCCGGTGCCGCGGCGACGGTCGAGCGGAGAGTTCGGGCCGTCGTTCGGAGTGCTCTTCCTGCTCATCGTGGGCCCGCTGTCTGCGCTCTGTCTGCTGGGCACGGTCAGCCCGATGTTCTGGGCTCTGGGCCTGCTCGCTGCGGTAGGGGTGTATCTCGTCGGGATTGTGTGGGGAATCGTCTCTGCATTCCGGGAAGGCGAGACCGGATGGGGCGTTTGCGGGGTCCTCTCGTTCATTGTGCCGTTCGTGGGATTGTTCTTCCTGTACTACATGCTGGTGCCCAACTCGGACAAATGGAGCAAGGCACTCTTCACCGGGGGACTGGTTTCGTTCATTGTCGGGATCTTTGTGCTGTACGCCGTTCTCGGCGGCCCTGAGGGGCTCGAGCTGTTGGCTGTTCCGTAAGTTCAGAATCCTGAACATGGCATGGAGTGAAGGCGCAATCGCAGCAGGCGCGAAGTTCAGGGCCGCGAGATCACTTCCGGTCTTTGATCGACTGGAGCCGGAGTCGCAGCAGCAGGTCATTGAGCCTTTCGCGGCTGCGGGTTTCTTCGGGGAGCGTGCTGGTCTCACGCGCGGCGTCGAGGTCGCGGCACAGTCGCTCGAACAGCGGCCGGTGGTGCTCGAGTTCGGCGGAGCCGAGCGTCATCTTTTCTGCGCCGGCGAGTTTTCGGGCGATGAGGTCATCGATCTCGGGGATGCGGGCATTGGCATTGAGCGTGCGCAGATTGGATTCGACTTCTCCGGTGCGCATCAGGTGGATGCCTGCGAGCAACGGGCGGTAGGTGTAAAGGAGTCCCTTGACGGTGGGCGAGCCGGAGCCGCCGACGAGCTTCCACTGGTCGACGCCGAAGTGGAAGAAGTGATGCCGGTGGTGCTTGCAGATGCAGTCAAGAGCGATGGACTTGAGTTCCTCGAAGTCGGGCGCCGAGTAAACGACAAGGGGAGAGAAGATCTGCTCAAGGACGTAGCCGTTGTTCTTGAGCATCATGAGGAAGAACTTGCGGGCATCATGGGTGACGAGATCGACCTCGGGCACGGCGGCCTTGTCCATGACTTCGTGGGTTTCGGGGCCGGGGCTGAGCGAGAGGAGATCGCGCGCCCGGGCAATGTGGCAGCCGCGGAGGTCCCAGTCGGAATCAGGTGAGTCGAAGCCGTAGAGGTGCGCACCGCTGACGGTGACGAAGAGGAGCGGGTGCGGGTGTGCGGCGAGGTGCGGGCGGGCGGATGCGGGGATTGGCAGGTTCGGGGAAGTCATGAAGTGAATGCATGCAAGCCGGCACGGAAAACAGCCAGTGTCATGAGGAGCGAGCGGATAAAGCCGTCGTGAGAGGCAGGCCTGTTGAAACGGGCTGAGCAGACAAGCAAGCGAGCAATGGGCTTTGTCCGGTGACTACCACCGCTGAAGCGGTGGCCTATAAGCGAGCAAGCCCACTGAAGCGGGCTCAAAGACGTGCTGGACAGGTGTGCCGAATGTTGCTTCATTGGTCAGTGTCGTACCAGCGGTAGAGGACGCGGGTGACGACCAGCAGGATGAAGACCGCGAGCGCGGGGACGCGGACGTAGGTGAAGCAGCCGAAGAGCACGAGTTCCATCGGTCGCTCTGAGGAGCCGGCACGGAGTGTCGGCCCACCTCGAATCCAAGATCACAGCAGCGGGTTCTTCGCCCCGCGCACATACTCGCGCGTGGGGGAAAGATTCGGCTGCGGATTGACGTACACGTCGGAGTAGAGCTCGGCTTCGGGGTCGGGTACGGGCGAGTCCTCGGCGAACTTCACCGCCGCGACGACCTCCGCCTTGACTTCCTTCTGCATCTCCAGGAAATCGCCCTCGCTCAGGCTCTTGCGCTCGTTCATCACATGCAGCGCGAGGCGGTCGATCGAGTCCTTCTTCTTGACGCCCTCGACCTCGTCCTTGGTGCGGTACTTCTGCGGGTCGGACATCGAGTGGCCCTGGTAGCGGTACGTCGCCAGGTCCACGAAGCCGGGGCGCTGCTTCTCGCGGCAGTCATCGACGAAGGGCTTGAACCGGTCGTAGAGCCGAAGGATGTCGAGGCCGTCGTCCTCGGCGATCTTCAGACCTTCGATGCCGTAGGCCGCGGACTTGGCCAGCAGGTTGTTGGCCATTGTCGTGCCGCGCTCGATGGACGTGCCCATCGAGTAGCGGTTGTTCTCGACGATGTAGATGACGGGGATGGACCACAGACCCGCGAGGTTCATCGCCTCGTGCAGCGCGCCCTGGTTGAGCGCACCATCGCCGAGATAGCACAAGCAGACCTTCTTCTTCGCGGCGATGTTCTCGCCTGGCTCGGCGGGGGTGCCATCGGGGCGGGTGACGGCCTTGCCCAGGACTTCCCACTCGTAGCGAGAGGCGAAGGCCATGCCCGCGCCCAGCGGCGTTTGCGCGCCGACGATGCCGTGCCCGCCGAAGAGCCAGTTGGGCCGGTCGAACATGTGCATCGAGCCGCCCTTGCCCTTGGCGCACCCTGTAATCTTGCCGAACATCTCGGCCATGCACGCGCCGGGGTCCATGCCGCGGACCAGCGCGTGACCGTGATCGCGGTAGGCGGTGATGACCGGGTCATCGTGGTTGACGGAGCCGATGGTGCCGACCGCGCAGGCCTCCTGCCCGATATAGAGGTGGCAAAAGCCGCCGATCTTGGCTTGCTGGTACGCCTGCGCGCAGCGGATCTCAAACTCGCGCACGAGGAACATCTGGCGGAGCCAGGTGTGCAGAACATCGCTGGAGAGTTGCGAACTCTGGCGTGCAGCCGGCGCGCTGCGGCCGTTGCCGTTGCCGCTCGGGCGGGCGTCGTTGCGGGGTGCGGACTGGACAGACTTCGCGTGGCTCATAGCGGACATCCGGGACACTCGGCTGGGCGCGACTCGCGGACCAACCGGATCATAGGCGTTTGCGAGACGGATTCGGGTGGCCGATTGATTGCTGCCGAGAGCATCGGGCAAGGACCAGCGCAGAAAGAAAGCCCGGACCTGCGCCCGGGCTTCATCGATCGGAACGCGGCGAAAATCACCGGATCGTGGTCAGTTTCATCTCGGCATTGCCCGCCGCAGTGATGCGCGTTTGCAGCAGCAGCAGGGCGTGCTGAAGTTGGAGGTCGATCCCATCGTCGATGAGTCTGCGGGGGTCGGGCGGCGGGGTCTTGGAAGCAACGATCCGCCCCTTCTCGTCGATGGGCAGCACATCGGCATCCTGACGCAGTTTCAGGGCCTCGACCTCCTGCTCGGGCAGCATTTCGACGCGCAGGTTGGGGTCCACACCCCAGATCGAATCGCCGGGGCGGCGGTGGAGGATGCGCCCATCGGGCAACTTGTAGTGCTGCGTGGTGAGTTTCATCTTCGAGTCGTCGGAGAGATCAAAGACATTCTGCACGCTGCCCTTGCCAAAGGAGCGTTGGCCGACGATGACCGCGTCGATGTCGCCGCTGTCGGCGTAGTGGCGGATAGCGCCCGAGACGATCTCGCTCGCCGAGGCCGAGCCCTCGTTGATCAGCACCACGAGCGGCACTCCCGAGAGCCGCGTACCTGAAGGGGTTGCCCGCTTGACCTCACCTGGCGTGGTGCCCTGCGTCGAGACGATCGTGCCCTCGCGGATGAAGGTGTTGGCGACGCTGACGGCCTCCGTGAGCAGGCCGCCGGGGTTGAAGCGGAGGTCGAGAATAATGCCGCGCAGCGTCCCGACGCGGCGCATCTGCTCGATGGCGGCGTGCAGATCCTTGGTAGTGTCCTCGGTGAACTGCAGGAGGCGGATGTAGCCGACCCCGGCGATGGGATCGATGTACCAGTCCCACTCGTCCTCGCGCGGCCCGGCCCGCTTCCAGCCCTTCACGGTTGCCAGCGGGATGAGTTGACGCGTGAGGGGAAAGTCGATCTCGCTGACCAGGTCCTTGCCGCCCTCATCGCTCTCGCCGGTGGAGCGCTGGATCGTGAGAGTCACGCCCGTGTCGGCGGGACCGGTGATGAGATCGACGGCCTGGTTGACCGTGATGCCGATGGCGGACTTGCCGTCGATCCGCAGGATGAAATCGTTCTGGCGGATGCCGGCGCGCTGCGCGGGCGTGCCCTCAATGGGCGTGATGACCTTGATCATCTGCGACTCTTCATCGGGCTGGATCTGGATGCCCACGCCGCGGAAGTTGCCCTGGGTCATGCGGTTGAAGCGTGCGACCTCATCGGGCCAGATGATGGCGGAGAACTCGTCGAACTTCTGCATGGCCCCGTTGCCGAACTCGTGGAGGACGGCGGTCTCGGGGAGTTGCACGGTCGCGTTGCTGGTGGCGATCGTGTCCTTGATGATGTCCACGAGGGTGTTGTTCGAGATGATGGTCGTGGGGTTGGCCAGTTCCTCGGTGCGTTGGGCGATGAACGCCAGCATCTTGGCGCAGGCCTCCTCGTTGGCGAGGGTCGGGAACGCGGCGCGGAGGTCATCGGTCGCGACCATCACGCGGATGGCCTCGAGCCCGCCGGTCAACGCATCGCGCATCGGGACTCTGTCGATCTGCTGGCGGCACGCGCTGAATATCGCCCGCGCGACCGTGAGTTCCTTGACGCCCTCGAGTTTCGCGCGAAAGTCCTCGCCCAGACCGTTGAACGGCGGCAGCGCGTCCTTGCCATCGCGCAGGCGCTCATCGTTTCGGAGTTGCCAGAAACGCTCCGGCGTGTACAGGCGGATCATCCCCAGGCGCTGGCCGATGCGCTTCACATCCTCCTTGTATCGCCCAGTCTCCTCGAGCAGCACATTCAGCCGCCAGAAGAGTTCATTGGACGTGAACCAGTCGCTCTTGCGTTCGGCGTGTCGCGCTGCGGCATCGGCGCGGGTCACGAGGTCCGCGATGCGGGCCTCCTGAAGGAAGGCGGGCTTGCTGTCCGCGGGCGTGAGCATGTAGAGTTCGACGGCGAACTTGATGGCATCGGAGATCGCGACCGGGTCGGCCTGAGCGATCTTCTCGGCAAGTTTGGTCTCGACTTCGGCGATCTTCTCCGCACGCGTCGCCTCGCGCTTGGCGATGTTCGCATCAAGCGAGGCGAACGCCTGGCGCAGCGTCCCCAGCGACTCGGGGACATTCTCGCCTTCTAGGCGGTGCCACAGGGCCAGCAGGTCGTCGGACTTGTTGCCCTGCGCAGCGGTCCAGGCGCGGCTGGAAAAGTCGCCCACGGTCGCGACCTGCGACTGCGGCTCTATGGTCGTGACCTGACCCCATGCCGGGCCGACCGGGAGAGCCAACGTGGCGAGCCCCGCGAATGAAAGGATCGTGGGGAGGGCGAACCGGGCCGCGCGGGGGATCTTCATGTCAAAACCTCACATCAGGGTGAACGGGGCACAGACGTGGTGTCCGAACTTTGTACGAAAAATGAGGGGTAACCGTTCTACCGCATGAGTAAATTATTGCCTGACTCGGGCAAATACCCCACCTGTTCACGGCGTTACGGATCGACCACCGCGCGATGCGACCCCAGTGGGTCGAGGTAAACGCATCGACGAACACCGCAGTTAGGCATCATAACTGAAACGGTTCCCCGTTCAGGCATGCATTCCGAGGGTCTGAGGAGGCCTTGAAGGGCAGCCGGTGGCAAGGGGGCTTCCAATCGGCGCCCGCGTGGCGCGGTGTGCCCCTCCCAAGGCATGCTTCGATACCGCCCGAAAACCCTACGGGTTGCGAGTCTGGACTTCGGCCGGTGCCAGTCTGTCCGCGGCAGTTGATCGACGGGCAACCCGAATGCCGTATCCCGCCGCGAGGACCGCGACCACGCACACCAGCCCCGCCATGATGGGCTCATAACCCGTCGTGGGGGCAAGGCGAGTGTGCGTCGCGCCGATAGCGGCGAGGGCGCAGGCCGGCCCCACGGTGTAGCCGATGCCGATGAGCGTCTCGTGGGTCCCCCCGGCATCGACCTGCGCCGCGCCGACCTCCATCGCGTAGTAGAGCGCGGAACAGTAGATGATGCCGACCCCGATGCCGAAGCCCGCGAGCGCAGCGATGACGGCGGCGAGGGCGACGGTTCCGCCCCCGGGCAGTGCGATGGGGGCGAGGACGACAACGGCGAAGGACGCGAGCAGCACGGTTCCGCCGATGAGCACGGTGCTCCACCTGCCGTGCCAGCCGTGCCACCGTTCCATGACGAGGAAGGTCAGCACGCGCGAAAGCAACCAGGTGGAGGCGACGGTGGTCGCGAGCGTGGTCTCGATGCCCAGAGCGCCCAGAGCGCCGGGCAAGTATGGCGCGAGGGTGCTGATGAACAGGAACGCTGTGGGCAGAAGAACGCGAAGGAAGGCGAGAAGTTGAGAGTACACGGGCGGGTGGGGCGCGTGTTCGTGGTGCGGCGGGTGGCCGCCGGGTTGGGTATTGAAAGTCAGAAGGACCGCCGCGGCGGCAAGATGGATCGCGCTGAGGCCCTGCATCGAGAGCAGTGCGTCCCACTCGATGAGCGGGCCGATGGCCGGGAGCGAAACGACGAGCGCGCCCGCCCAGCACACATTGAACTTGCCGGTGGCCGAGCGGAGTTGGTGGTCGGAGCGTCCACCGGCAAGGAAGGCCTCGACCATCGGCCACATCGCGCCGCTCAGGGGGCTGTAGAGCGCGATCACCACCCAGAGCGACCACGCCGGACGGCCGGGAGCGCCGGCCGCGCCGGTTCCTCCCCCCCCCGCGACCCCGCCGACCCTCGGCACCTGTTGCATCGCTTCCGCCAGCCACGGCAGCCAGCAGATGAGCGCCATGAGCACCATGACCACGCCCAGCACCGCGCGCGGCGAAAGCGAGCCGCTCTGTCGGAGGCGGCGCAGCAGGGGACCGATGAAGAGCGCGCCGGGGATGTACGTCAGGCCGTAGACAAGCCCGAGGCCGAACCGCTCGGCGGGGCCGAAGCCATAGGCCTCGCGCGCGATGAAGAAGATGCCCTGCGAGATCACCGCCGAGCCGATCGAGTTCAGGAACGTGAAGGCCAGCACCGCCCACAGCGGCGTCGGAACGGTGTGCGGGAGTGGGCGGTGCGCGGGCGGGCTCATGTTGTTCGGCGGCGGGTGCGAAGGCGGGAAATCGGTTGCCTTGCGCGCGGGCCGATCGTAGCATCGGCGACTGTGCGGATGCGCACTGGAACGAGTACCCGTAGCTCAACTGGATAGAGCGCTGCCCTCCGAAGGCAGAGGTTGTGGGTTCAACTCCCGCCGGGTATATTGCTGGGGGTTGTCAACACTTTGGACGACGGATGTCTTTCAGGCGCGGGCCTTGGCGACATCGTGCTGCGCCTCGCGGTACGCTTTGGTGCTGGGAGTCCCAATCGGGCGCGGAATGCCACGCAGTCGCAAGCCCAACAAGCGGTATCCACCGCCCCCCCCCCGCGCGGCACTCCGGGAGACGACATGATCGAGCACCAGCCCAGCGCACCTGCCAACGGGTTTGAGCCCCGGGCTATCACCCGCCCCGACCCGGTGCTGCTCAGGTACTACGTCATCTGCGCGCTTCTGACCGGGCCGTTGTGCGTGATCGTCATCTGGCCGATGCTCTTCAAGTACCACACCCTCCGCTACCGCTTTGATGATGAAGGAATCGCCGCGAGTTGGGGCATCCTGTGGCGGCACGAGGTGTATCTCACCTACCGCCGCATCCAGGACATCCACGTCAGCCGCGGCCTCATCCAGCGGTGGCTCGGCCTCGCGGGCATCGCCGTGCAGACCGCATCGGGCAGCGCAACGCCCGAACTCACCATTGACGGCGTGCTGCAATACGATGCCCTTCGCAACTTTCTGTATGAGCAGATGCGCGGCGCGAAGAGTCAGGCGGGCGCTACGCGTATTGGCACGACAGTCGCGCCCGCCGCACATCTCGCTTCTTCTACGGGGCCGACTGTCGCGCTCGCCACCGATCACGCCGCGGACGATGAAGCCCTCAAACTCCTGCGCCAGATGCGGGATGAACTCGCCCTTGTGCGGACCAAACTCGAGCGGCGCGAGGTCCAAGCGGACGGCAGTGTCGGCGGCGGGGGCGGTCGAACCCCAGGCACCGCCGGTCCCGCAGGCGGCGGCGGGGGTGGCGCGTGAGCACTCCCCCTGCAAGCAAGCCCGCAAAGCCTGTCGAACGCGCAACGGAATGGATCTATCAGGGTGTGTGGGGGGTTCTGTCGGACCTGTTCAACGTGCCGCGGGAGCCGCCGGGACTGCCGTCGCACGACGGGCGCGAGCCGGAGAAGTTCAAGCCCTCCCCGAAGTATCTGGCGATGCGCAAGTGCCTGTTCTGGATCCTGCTCGCGCTCTTCGACATCGCGATCGTGGGAGGCTGGCTTGCCATCGCGGTCGTCGACCCGCTGATCGGCGGGCTGATGTTCATCCCCATGCTGATCATCGCGATCGTACCGGACATCATTGCCTACATCGCGATTCATTTGCGCTACGACACCATGTGGTATGTAATGACCGACCGGAGCATCCGCATCCGCCGCGGCATCTGGGTGATCCACGAAACCACGATCACGTTCGAGAACATCCAGAACGTGACCGTGAGCCAGGGACCCGTGCAGCGACTGTTCGGCATCGCGACCGTGGTCATCCAGACCGCGGGCGGCGGCGGGGGCGGCGGGCACCCCTCGCAGCAGGGCGGGAACGCGCACATGGGACTGATCGAGGGAATCGCCGATGCGCCGCGGCTTCGGGATATGTTCCTGGCGAAGATGCGCCTGTCGAGGGGCGCGGGGCTGGGGGACGACCGTCATCACGATCATGCCGATGATGCGCAGGTGAGCCATGCACTTGCCGCGCCGGGGGCTGGAGTGGGGGGCGGCTGGAGTCCGGCGCACATCATCGCACTGCGCGAGATGCTGGCGGAAGCGAAGCGGGCGAACGCGGCGGTGGGGTGAGGCTTTGCCAAGCGTACTCATGCCCCTCTGTCGCCGCAGGAACTGACGAAACTCATCTCACCGGGTTCCCATCCGCATCCAACTCCGCCGGCTCGGACAGCCCGGCCTGACCGATCTGCTCCATGATCGTTTTCTTGTCGCCGACAAGCACCAGCACGCCCTTGTTCAGCGGCATCGCCGTCCTGTCGCCCGCCTTCACGTTCACCAGCGCGTTCAGGTCGGAAGCCTTCAGCCCCGCCGCGAGCGCGAGGTCGGCGGCTATCACGTCCAGCGACAGGCGTGCGGCGAGCAGGTCCGCCGCCTGGCCGAGCGTGCCCGACAGGCCCTCGAAGTCCTGGATCAAGTCGGCGCGGAACGTCTTGCGGGCCTTCTCGGCCTCGGCTTCGGTGATGTCGCCCGCGCCGATGCGCTCGAACTCCTTGAGGAACTCGACGAGCGAGCGTCCCGTGACATCGGCGCGGACAGCCGCGCTCGCGGTGAACCACCCGGCCGAGGGCTGCATGGCGTAGGAGGAGCGAGCGCCGTAGGTGTAGCCGTGGGCCTCGCGCAGGTTCTGGTTGAGACGGCTGGTGAACGAGCCGCCAAAGAGCGTGTTGAGGACGCGGAGGCGGGCGCGGTCCTCCGATGCGAGCGTCGGCCCCGGCATGGCAAAGCGGATCACGGTCTGCACAGCACCTGGGCGGTCGATGACAAAGAGCCGGAGTTTGTCGCCCGAGGGCGGGAGCGCGGGCAGGGCCGAAACCGAGAGACGGCTCCGCAGCATCGGCCCCGACATCCAGCCCGCAAACGCCGTATCAAGCGCGGCCTTGGCCTCTTCCACAGTGACATTGCCGGCGATCAGGATGGTCGCGTTGACCGGATTGAAGACCAGCGAGTGTGCTTGTTGAACATCTGTAAGCGTGAGATTCTCGACCGTCGCGAGCGAGCCGCCGGTGGGAACGCCGTACGGGTGGCTGTCTCCAAAGAGTGTGCGTGCGGCGGCCTTGGAAGCAACCGCCGCGGGCTCTTCCTGCTCCTGGCGAAGTTCGTCGAGGTGCAGACCCTTCACGCGTTCCCAGTCAGATTCGTTGAGCCTTGGCTCGCGGAGTGCCCGGGCCGCGAGCGCGGCGGCGGCAGGGAAGTTTCGCTGAAGGACGGTGAGGCTCGCCGCGGCGCTCTCGGTGCTCGCGCCCGCGCCGAAACTCGCGCCCAGGGATTCCATCGCCCGCGCGAAGGCCACGCCGTCGAGGTCGCCCGTGCCCTCATCGAGCATTCGTGCGGTGAGCGCGGTCAGGCCCGCCTGTTCGTTGGCGATGAGCGGCCCGCCCTGCGCATACTGGAACTGGATCAGCATCGAGACCAGAGGGAGGTCGGCCTTGTTCCACAGGAGGCCCTTGGTCCCGTTGGAAAGGGTGAAGGGTTGGGGCTGGGGCGGCCTGAAGTCGCCGGGCGTGCCGGAATCCGGACGGGCATCGCGCGGTGTCTCAGCGCGCTCGGGCTCCTCGGGGACCACGCGGATGATCGCGCGGGAGTCGGGCGTCAGCACGGTCGTGGCCCATGCCTGCACGCCGGCCGACGTGGCGTTGCGGTAGCGGTCCAGGTCTCGCTTGAAGGAGTTGGGCTCGCCGAAGTGGAACTGGTAGGCGTTGAGTTGGTCGGCCACGGCGAGATTGGATTGCAGGCGGGCGAGTTGCGAAAGTTCGGTGGACGCCTTCTGCTGCTCGAGTTCGGCGGGCTCGATGCCGCCGGAGACGATCTGCGCAAGTTCTTCTTCCATCGCGGCCTCGACGGCGTTGAGGTCGGCATCCGGGCGCGTGGTCACCTCGACTTGGAAGAGCGAGCCGAGGTGCGCGGAGTTCTGGTAGGCCGTGACATCGACGGCGGTCTCATCCTTGATGACGAGTCGCCGGTAGAGACGGCTGGACTGCCCGCCGCCGAGGATCGAGGCGAGAAGGTCCATCTCGGCATCGCCCTCGGCAAAGAGCGGCGGGGAATGGAAGACGAAGGTGACGCGCGGCAGTTCCACCTTGTCGAGCATCGTGATGCGGGCAACGCGGCCGAGGCGCGGCTCGGGGTACTTGATGTCGGGCTTGCGGCCGGGGGGCTGGGAGCGCGCCAGGGAGCCGTACAACTCCGCGATCAACGGCTTGACCTCGGCGGTGTCGAAGTCGCCCGATACGACGAGCGAGCAGTTGTTGGGGATGTAGAAGTTGGCGAAGAAGTCCTTGACATTGCCGACGGTCGCGGCCTCCAGGTCCTCGTGCGAGCCGTACACCGCGTTGACGTACGGGTGGCCGACGGGGTACATGAGCGAGTAGACGATGTCCTCCGCGCGTCCGTAGGGCGTGTTCTCGACGTTCTGGCGGATCTCGTTGCGAACGACATCGCGCTGCAGGTCGAGTTTCTCCTGGGTCATGGTGCGCCCGAGGTCCTCGAGGCGGTCGGCATCCAGCCACAGAAGCGTCGGCAGGAGTTCGGAAGGGCCAGATGAGAAGTAGTTGGTCCGGTCGAGACTGGTGCTCGCGTTGTTGGAGCCGCCGCCGGTCTCCATCAGCACATCGAACTCGTTGCCGGGAACACGCTCGGTGCCCATGAACATCAGGTGCTCGAAGAGGTGGGCAAAGCCCGAGCGGCGCGGCGGCTCATCCTTCGCGCCGACGTAGTACCACAGGTTGACGGCGACGACCGGGAGCGTGTGGTCCTCGTGGAGAATGACGACAAGGCCGTTGCCGAGCGTGTACTTCTCGCACTTGATGTCCTGGGCGCTGGCATGAGATGCGATCGCCGCGAAGAGACAGAGAGCGAGAGCGGCGCGGAGAGTTTGAGGGAGCATCGGATGGCCTTTGTGGGTGGCGCGGCGGCTCGTAAGAACTCCGCATCGTGCGGGCGAGTCTTCCGGGCTTGCGGCAGTGTGTCGATGCTAGGGAACCGACCTGGCGAGCAAACTGGCGCGAAGCCTTGCCTCGGTTGCCGCGAGCACCCACCAGAGCCAGAGGCGCACGAGCGGACGGGGCGTCCATGTTGCGGTCCACTTGCCGCGTGCGGAGACGGTGAGTGTGCAGGCAGAATCACCGCGGGGCGCGAGGTCGAAGGCGCAGATGTGCGGGAAAGCGCGATCGACGCCGCGGCGCGAGAGGTCGCTGACGGCGTAGCCGCGTCCCTCGCGCCAGGTGAGGATGCGGCCGATGCGATCGGGGCCAATGCCGAAGAGGCGGTGGCGGATGGTGAGCTTTGCGCCGACGAACGAGTGCTGCGGCGCAGGGAGGGAGTCGAAAACGACCTCGGCGTGCAGCGGGTCATCGGTGAGGAATCGCTCGACATCGCGCATGTGGGACCACATCGCTGCGGCGGGGAGGGGGAGATCGGCGGTGCAGCGGGCGTCGATGCGCCAGTCGGGAGTGATGGAGATTGAAATCATCGTGCATCACTCGCCGCGACAGTCGGGGACGGTGGTACTGATTGCGAGACGGCGTCGGTGTTGAGTGAGATGCCTTCCAGGACATATCCGTGCAGCGTGCGAAAGGCGATCTTTTCGCCCCAGCGCCAGCAGAATCGCGGCGTGAGGCGGGGCTCATAAGTGGATGCGAGCGTGACACGGGTGCGGTCGGCGTCGATGGGCTCAAAGGTGAAACTGCCCGAGAGGAGGAGAAGGTCGCGCTCGTAGCCGATGTGCTGCTCAAGCACATCGAAGGAGAGGACGCGGCCGGGCTCGGCGCTTCGGATCTGCTTGGAGATTGTGCCGCGGTTGTAGACACAGACGCGGCGGTCGCCGGGGGAGTGTGATGGGCCGCGGGTGGCGAGTGGCCGTGCGAGGCCGATGCGGAGGATCCACGGCGGCGGGTTGGTGACTTCCTCGTAGAAGACGAGACCGTCCCAGCATTCATCTGCGGAGGCGTTGATGATGGTGGAGGTGGAGACGGTTTCGGGAGTTGGTGTGGGCGTGGTCCACTTATCGAGGGGGATGCAGAGGTAGGGGATGGAGGCGATGATGAGAAGTGGGAGCCAGCCGGCCTGGTCGTAGCCTCGTTCTTGCAGCACGACGCGAAGGCCCGCGCCGGCGCCGATTCCGGCGAAGACGGGCACGAGGACCATTCCGAGGAGTATGAGCGAGCAGAAGATGCCGCTGAGCCCGGCCGCGGCCATGCCGCCGAGGAACGTGAGAGTCAGCAGGATTCCCATCATCGGGAGGACGAATGCGGTGACGCGGAAGCGATAGGCAGCGAGCGCGCCGGCGGCGGCCGGCAGCGCGAGGAACAGCGACCAGCCCCAGGCACCGAAGCCGAAGGCCATGAGCGGGATGCTGAGGAGCATGAACGCCACGGCGAGCGCGACGCCAGGCATCCAGAAGCGGAATGCGTTGAATGGCGCGATGAGGCTGAAGGTGGACGCGTCGGCGAGATTGAAGTAGGTCGCGCACTCGGGGCAGGCGTGGATGCCGTCGAGACCTTGGAGGACGTAGCCGCAACTGCGGCAGCGCGGCGGGTGCACGCTGGGGCTCGGTGGAAGTTTGCGCAATAGCGGGCCGGATGCGGTCGGGGGAGCTTCGGGGTGGTCTGCGGGGTCGGGCACGACGCGAGTCTAACGGAACGTCCGTGTTCCCACAGGTTCGGAAAGGACAGATATGGGGGAAGCGATGATGGAGTTATCGGAGTTGGGCCGAATGCCGCTTCGCGCATCATCGAGCGGAAGCTCGATGCCACGATTCGAGGCCAAAAACACAAACGCCCCGCGAGCGACGGGGCATCTGTGCGATTGGTCTGGAGGCCCTGTGTTTCAAGGGCCCGAGTCGGGAAAGCGGGCGAAGGGACTTGAACCCTCGACTTCTACCTTGGCAAGGTAGCGCTCTACCACTGAGCTACGCCCGCGAAGCGGTGAGACTATCGGCGGGTCAGGGCGGGGAGTCAAGTGGAGGAGGAGTCAGGGGTTGGTGGGTGATCCTGTCGGGAGAATGACCGGCGTGGCGGGCGGCACGACGGGGACGGCAGCGGCGGAGACCGCCGCGGCATCGGGAACTCCGGCCATGCTCATGGCGTCGAGCACGAGCTGAACGCTGGGCGGGGTGATGGTGACGAAGGTGGGCTCTGCATCGGCCGGTCCGTAGACGGCCCACTGGGGCACGCCGGTGCGGCCGAGTTCGTTGAGGAACTTGGAGCCCACACTTTTCCGCGAGGAGCAATCGACCTCCATCAGGACAACGCCACGGTCCTTGAAGATGGTGGCGAGGGGCTCGGGGTCGAGGATCGCGGCCTTGAAGGCCTTGCAGTTGATGCACCAGGAGGCGGTGAAGTCGAGGAAGACGGGACGGCCCGACTCGCGGACCGTTGCCAGAAGTTCGGGTGTGTAGTGGAGCCAGACACCCGCGGGGACCTCGCCTGATGCACCTTGGGAAGCGAGCGCGGCTTCGCGCGCCAGGAAACTCTTGCGGTCACTCGCAAACTGGTTGTTTGCAAAGAGTCCGATGCCAAGCGTCATGGCGATCGCCAGAAAGGGGAAGAAGAGCCGCGGCACCACGCGCTTGCTGATCTGGAATGTGCGCATGGTCATCCAGATTCCGGCGATCGCGATGAAGAACCCCGCGGCCCACCACGTCATCGAGCCGGCGAGGTAGGGGTAGTCGGAGAGGAGCGTTGAGATGCTGGCGGCGACGAAGAACGCGGCGGCGGCGAGAAGCAGAATCCCGAGTACCTGTTTGACGAGTTCGCTGGCGGGGCCGGTGCGGGGCATGAACCTCAGGAGTTGCGGATATGCGGAGAGAACCAGGTACGGCGCGGCCATGCCTACGCCGAGGCCGATGAAGATGGTCATGACGAGGAAGTCGGGCATGGTGGCCGCGGCGGCGAGGAGACCTCCCGCGAACAGGCCGAAGCAGGGCAGGCCGAGGACAGCAGTGAGCACGCCGAAGAGGAACGAGCCGAGCGGGCTGTCGGCCTTGGCGTCGACCATGTAGACGGCCTGCGGCAGATTGAATGTGAACAGGCCCATGATGCCCAGGCCCATGATCGCGATGATCAGACCGATGGTCATGCAGACCCACCAGATCCCGAAGATGAACTGCGAGGGGTCCAGGTGGCGGCTGATGAGGGCCATTGGGATGCCGATGACGGTCCAGAAGGCGACCACTCCGAAGGCCATCCACAAGCCGAGGAGGAGGGCGTGCCTCCTGCTGGAGGCGTGCTGCGTGAGCGTGAGAACCTTGATGGGTATCACAGGGAGGACGCAGGGTGTGAGGTTGAGGATGAAGCCGCCCAGCGCCGAAGCGAGTGCGACAAGGAAGAAACTGGAACCGAGGTTGAAGCCGAAGAATGACGCACCACCTGCGGCAGTGGGTGCTGTGGGTTCAACTGGTTGCGTGCCGGGATCAACGGGCCGATTCGCCGGTGCGCTCGGTGCTGCGCCCCACTTGGTTGAGTCGAACGATGCAAACAGTGCGGGCTCGTTGGGGGGAACGGGCGATGCGCTCCCGTGCGCGACGATGTTCAACTTGACCGTGTGTTCCTGCTCTTCGGGGAACTGGCACTGTGTTGCATCGCACGCCTGAAAGTTGATGCCGAGCGAGAGCACCTGTTCGCCGAGCGGCGCATCGGGCGCGAGTGTTACCCGCATGTACCCGATGGCATGACCGGAGAACAGCGGGACTCTCACAGGCTCGCCGCCACTGGGGTTGGCTACACGGTCGGGGTGTGCCTCGGGATATTGCACGCCATCGAGCGTTGCCCATGCGGGCGGTGCGGGAAGAAGAAACTCGGTTCGGATCGCCATCGCGGCGATTTCGTCGGGGAGCGTGGTCACGATGGAGGGCCAGGTGTGCCAGGTATCTTCGTGATCGAGCACAATCGCGATGACGATCTGGCCGGCGGGGCTGACTGTGCTGAACTGCGGAATAGCACGGGCCTGCACCGCGATGCCATCGCGCTGGGCAACCGCCCGTGCCGTGAGGCCGAGCAGCAGCAAGGAGCACAAGAGAAGTGAAGCAAGCGGTGTCAGCGGGATTCGCATGGCGATCATTCAACCGTCGAGGTGGGGAAGGGGTTGCCCGGGTGGCCGTGGGGGGCTGGCGGCGGCCACCCGCGGGCGAGTACCAAGGATGACGATTCATCGTAGCGATGGCCCGGCGATCGCTGCGGAGAGCCTCGGCCTCAAGCGGGGGCCGCACAGCGTCCGATACTCCGGGAGCGGCAGGGCGGGCTGCCGGTTGTCTCTGCGCCGTCACTATTCCCTTCGCCTTGTCTCGCGCCTGCCACGCACTTCCTTCGTCCGCTTCCACGAGCACGCCCCCGATGTCCGAAGTCCTCGACCAATCCGAGATCGATGCGCTGCTCGCGGCGGTGGATTCCGGCGATGTGCAGGAGGAAGAGGCCAGCGTACAGATCTTCTCGCGCCACCGTCGCGACCTCGAGCACGTCGAGGTGCGGCCCTACGACTTCAAACGGCCCGAGCGCGTGAGCAAGGACCAGATGCGGGCGCTCCAGACGCTGCACGAGGGGTTCGCCCGCAACTTCGGCGCTGCACTGTCGAGTTTCCTCCGCACGATCGTCGAGGTGAAGGTCGCCAACTGCGAGCAGATGACCTACGCGGAGTTCATCTCGAGCCTCCCGAACCCGACGAGTTTCAACCTCATCGAGGCGAAGCCGCTCGAGGGCCAGATGTGCCTGGAAATCTCGCCGCTGATTATCTATCCGATCATCGACCGCCTGCTGGGCGGGACGAACGCGGAGTTGTTCATCCCGCAGCGTCCGATGACAATGATCGAGACGCGACTGATCGGCAAGGTGACTTCGCGCGGCCTGCTGGCGCTGGCGGAGGCGTGGGCGGGGATCAAGGCACTGGACTTCAAGATCGCCGCGACCGAGAGCAACCCGCAACTCGTGCAGATCGTGCCGCCCAACGAGGTCGTGGTGGTCATCGGATTTGAACTGAAGATGGCCAATCGCGCGGGCACAATGAACATGTGCATCCCATACAACGTGATCGAGCCGATCATGGAGGAACTGGCCTCCCAGTCGTGGTTCAACACGGCGCGGCTCATCAAGAGCCCGGACATGCACCGGCGGATCGCCGGGACGCTCAATCTCGCACCGGTGACGGTGACGGGCGTGCTGGCCGAGACGACCATCACCATGCGTGACCTGATGGGTCTTGCGGTCGGCGATGTGGTGGTGACCGAGCGCCCGGCGAGCGGGCACGTCCTGGTCTCGGTGGGCGATCAGAAGCGCTTTCTGGCGCACATCGGCCAGTACAAGGGGCAGCGTGCGCTGAAGGTGCTTCGGCCGATCCAGCCCAACGACCGGGTTTAGACCCGCTAAAAACCGCTCCCGGACCACCGCTACCGGGGAAAGTCCGGAATCCTGAGGTCGAGGGAGATTGACCCATCCGGCTGTGGCTCCGTACTATGACCGGACATTTTGGTTACGCACGCAGTGTTCTTTTGAGGAAGCAGTGGCATGAAGACGGTTCACAGCCATGCCTGGTGAGGCCACCGTGAAACCCGCGGGCGGAGTTTCTCCGTCCGAGCGTCACGGCCTCGCGGCAAGCATGCCCGCGGGCGGATCTTTCCCGGAGGTGGGGATGGTCTGACCGGGGCGCACTGCTTCCGGCGGTGATCCGTGCCCTCGCGGGACGGGCCATCGCGCCCTTGAAGGGCCACGAGCGTGATCGGCGTTCGTGGCTTTCGTGTTTTTGGGACTCTTGCGTCATCGGAAAATCCAGATAACCCGGCAACTCAGCCATCAAGGCAGGCAGGACAAGCATGAGCGCAGCAGGCATGAACACGCAGGAGATGATGCGGATACTCGATTCGATCGCGCGCGACCGCAAGATCGACAAGACGATGCTGGTGCGCGATCTCGAGCAGGCGATGGTGTCGGCCGCCCGCAAGCATTTCAATACACTGGACGCGGAGGAGTTCGCCTGCACGCTCGACCCGCTGAGCGGACAGTTGAAGTTGTTCCGGCATGGCGAGCCGCTCGAAATGAGCCCGCAGGAACTGGGCCGAATCGCGGCGCAGACGTTCAAGCAGGTGATGATCCAGCGGTTCCGAGATGATGAGCGGCAGAGCGTCTTCGAGGAGTTCTCCAAGCGCGTGGGCGAGATCGCCACTGGCACCGTGCAGCGGTACGAGGGCGGCTCGCTGGTGGTTACCGTTGATCGGGCCGAGGCGTTCATGCCGCGGAGCGAGCAGATCCCCGGCGAGCAGTTCCAGCCCGGCGACCGCGTGCGATGCCTGATCCTGGATGTCCGCGATGTGGGCAACCAGGTGAAGATCGTGCTCAGCCGCTCGCACCCGGACTTCATCAAGCGGCTCTTCGAGGTCGAGGTGCCGGAAGTCGCGGAGCGGATCATCGAGATCAAGGCGATGGCGCGCGAGGCCGGCTACCGCACGAAGATCGCGGTGTCGAGCGTCGATTCCAAGGTGGACGCGGTGGGAGCGTGCGTAGGAGTCCGCGGCAGCCGTATCAAGAACATCGTGGACGAACTCAACGGCGAGAAGATCGACATTGTCCGCTGGAACGAGTCGAGCCAGATCCTCATCCAGAACGCGCTCAAGCCCGCGGAGGTGCAGGAGATCTCGCTGTGCTTTGAGTTGGGTCGTGCAACCGTTGTCGTGCGCGACGACCAACTCAGCCTGGCGATCGGCAAGCGGGGCCAGAACGTGCGGCTCGCCGCGAGGCTCACTGGCTGGGACGTTGACATTCTCACGCCCGAGGAGTTCAACAAGGGCCTGGAAACGCTGCAGCAGACCTTGCTCACCGTCGAGGGCATCACCGAGGAGATGGTGGACCGCCTCGCCGCGCTGGGCATGATCAGCGTGTTCGACATCGAGGAGGTCGGGGCGGAAGTGATCCAGACCGAACTGGGCGTGAGCGATGCGCAGGGTTCGGAGATGATGCGTGTGTGTGCCGAGCGGGCCAAGACCGTGGCGCAGGAGCAGCAGAAGGCCAAGGAAGAGACCGAGAAGCGGCGTGCCGAGGATGAGGCCGCGACAGCGCGGATGCTCACCGGCGCTGTCGAAGGGTCGGTGCCCGTCGCGTCCGAGGACGATGCTCGCGCGGCGGACATTCTCGGCGGAACCTGAGTTGGTCGGATCGGACGCTCCGGGTCGGACCCGGCGGCGATGACGGTGCGGAAGTTGTCTTTGGAACGATCGGCAAGGGCTGGAGAAGCAGTTGGCTACCAAGCGGATTTCGGAGATTGCGAAGGAACTCGGCGTGCCGCCCAAGGCGGTCGTCGAGAAGTGCTGGGCCGAGGGCATCCCCAGGGAGGGGGATCGCGGCATCAAGGGCCACATGAGCACCGTGTCGGCGGGGCTGGAGGCCAGCATCCGTGAGTGGTTCAGCGCGGGCGCTGCCGCGAACGCGGTCGAGACCACGGGCCATGTGGACGTGGAGGCTCTGCGCGCATCGCCCAAGCGGGCCAGCCGTTCACGGGTGAAGTCCAAGGCGGAGGCCGGCAGCGCTGACGGCGATGGCGGCGGGATCGCCACAGCCGAGGCCGCACCCACCGAAACCGTGACCAGCGAGCCGACAGGCCGTCGCTCGCAGCCGACAACCGCAGCGCCCGCGGGTGATGACCAGCCGGTCGACGACGATGCCGAGATGGAAGATGAACCCGATGCGCCGCGCATTCGCGGTGCGGCGGATCGGCACCGTCCTGCGCACACGACCCATGCCCCCGCGCATCCGGGGGATGGCCACAGCGACTCGCACAGCGGGAAATCCGGCGCACCAGCGAGCGAGAAGCACTCGCACCCGGCTCCGCACGCCCTGCGTCCGGGACCAACGGTCAAGCCCGCGCCGATGAACGTTCCGATCCGGCCCAAGGTCGTTACTGCCGGCCCCAAACTGGAAGTGAAGCAGCAGATCCGTCTCTCCGGCCCCCGGGTTGTTCGCATCGAAGCACCCGAGCCGGTTGATAAGCCCCGCCCCCGGCGCGATGCCGGTGGGTACGACGGCCCGCCCCGCGCTGCCGCGGGAGGCGCTGCCGATGAGGCCGGCAGGAGCCCGCGCCGCAACACCGCACGCAAGAAGCCCGGCGCAGCGCCCGTGCCGACCGGCGATCAGGCGCGCGGCGGTGTTCCCGCACGCCGTCGCGGCAAGGCCGGAGAGGAAACGTCACAGGCCGGCGGTATGTGGCGCGAGCAGGATCTCATCGAGCGCGAGGCGAGGTTGTCGCGAGCCGGTGGCTTCCTCAAGGCCCGCCGTCAGCAACTCAGACGGCAGGAGCAGTCGCACCCGCACGAGCGTCTCGCCAGCGCTGCCGAGACCGGCGGACGTGTACTCGTGCTTGCGCCGTTCACCGTCAAGGACCTTTCCTCGGTCACGGGCGTCAAGGCCTCGGAGATCATCAAGAAACTGTTCCTGCAAGGGATCATGGTCACGGCCAACTCGGCCATGGAGCCGACGACGGCGCAGAACGTCATGCTCGAGTTCAACATCGAACTCGAGGTGACCGAGGCCAAGACCGCCGAGCAGATCGTCTCGGACCAGTTCACGGATCGGGTGCCCGTCGATGTGCGTGCGCGCGGCCCAATCGTCACGATCCTCGGGCACGTCGACCACGGCAAGACCAGTCTGCTCGACAAGATCCGCAACGCGAACGTCGCCGCGGGCGAGGCGGGCGGCATCACGCAGGCGACCAGCGCGTTCCGCGTGCCCGTCACCGTCGCCGGCGAGACCAAGAACATCGTTTTCCTGGATACGCCGGGTCACGAGGCCTTCACGGCGATGCGCGCACGCGGGGCCGCGATCACCGACATCGTGGTGCTGGTGGTCTCCGCGCCCGAGGGCGTCATGCCCCAGACGATCGAGTCCATCAACCACGCCAAGGCGGCGGGCGTGCCGATCGTCGTCGCCCTCAACAAGATCGACCGCCCGGATGCGACCGAGGCCCGTGTGAACCAGACGCTCTCGCAACTCGCCGAGGCGGGTCTGAACCCGCGTGAATGGGGCGGCGATACCGACATCGTCAGGACCAGCGCGACCAAGGGCACGGGCATCGAGGAGTTGCTCGAGCACCTCGACTTCGCCGGACAGGTTCTCACCCTCAAGGCCGATTACGGCGGCCCGGCGCGCGGCACGGTCGTCGAGGCCAAGATCGAGGAGGGTCGGGGCGCGACCGTAAGCCTCATCGTCCAGGACGGTAACCTGCATGTGAGCGACTTCATCGTCGTCGGGCGGGCGTTCGGGCGCGTTCGCGACATCATCGACGACAAGGGTGTGCGGATCAAGGAAGTCGGCCCGGCGACGCCCGTCCGCATCTCAGGCATCGACACGATCCCGAACGCCGGTGACAAGTTCTTCATCGTGGACACGCTCAAGCAGGCGCAGGAGGCCGCGGAGCAGCGCCGGGATCGGGAGCGAGAGACCTCGCTCGCCCAGCCCAAAGTCACCCTCGACAGCCTGCTCACGCAGATGAAGGACCAGACGGTCAAGGAGATCCGCGTCGTTGTGAAGGCGGATGTGCAGGGCTCCGTCGATGTGCTGAAGAACGAGATCGAGCGCGTCGGCACCAGCGAGGTGAAGGTCCGCGTGCTGCACGCGGCGGTGGGCGGCATCGCCGAGAGCGACGTCCTGCTGGCCGATGCTTCGCGGGCGATCATCGTCGGCTTCAACGTCATCACGGTCGGCAAGGCCCGCCAACTCGCCGAGATCAAGGGTATCGAGATCAGGTCATACGACGTGATCTACGAGTTGACCGATGACATCCGCACGGCCGCTTCGGGCCTGCTCGCGCCCGAGATCCGCATCAACATCCTCGGGCACGCCGAGGTCCGTCAGGTCTTCAAGATCTCCAAGGTAGGCACGGTCGCGGGCTGCCTCGTCACCGACGGCACGATCGAGCGGGATGCGCTCATCCGTGTCACGCGCAACGGCATCGTCGTGGAGACCGATCGCCGGCTCGAGCAACTCAAGCGGATCAAGGACGATGCCAAGGAGGTCCGCGCGGGCCTTGAGTGCGGCATGAAGATTGTCGGCTACGACGACATCAAGGAGGGTGACGTGCTGGAATGCTACAAGAAGATTGAGATCAAGCGGACGCTGTGAGTGAAAACAGAAAGCAGTAAGCAGAAACCGGCAAGCGGCACCTCTTGATCTCTGACCACTGATGACTGATCTCCGCTCGCTGGTCTCTTTCCCACCATGAAAATCGGCATCCTCCAGTTCGAGGTCGAAATCCCCGCGAGCGGATCCCTCAAGGACAAGCGGCGGGTCGTGAAGTCCATCAAGGACCGCCTCCACCGCGAGCACATGGTCAGCGTCGCGGAGGTGGGCGCAGTGGAGATCTGGAACCGATCGATGATGGGCCTCGTGTGCGTCTCCGCCGATGGGGCGTACCTCACGGGTGTTCTTTCCCGCATCGTTGAGAAGCTCAGCGCGTGGCCCGATGCTCGCCTTGTCGCGTATTCCTCGGACGTGCTCAGCGCCGAGCAGTCCTTGCCCGAGGTCGACGAGAGCGGTGTGCCTCTGTGGACCCCCGATGAGCGCCGCAGCACGGGCGAGGCGGCCTGAGTAACCATGAGCAAGAGACTCGAACAGATCCAGTCAACCCTTCTTCGCGCCATCCAGGAAGAGATCGCCCGCGGCCTCCAGGACCCGCGCGCCAGCGGCCTTATCACCGTCACAGGCATCGATGTCTCGCCCGACCTCAAGAACGCCACGGTGCTCGTCTCGGTCCTGCCGGATCAGAAGCAGGACCTGACCATGCACGCGCTTCGGAGCGCGGCCAAGCACCTGCGGCGGCGCATCTCCCAGCGGGTGGCCATGGCCGAGGTTCCGGAACTGACGTTCAAGACGGATGCCAGCATCAAGAAGCACGCCGACATTCTCAACGCCTTCGGCAAGATACGCCAGGAGCGCGACGAGGCCGAGGGGCTGGCCAAGGGCGGATCATCATCGCCTGCCGACGATGACGCGGGGGCGACGTGACCACTGTCTACAGGCCCAAGGGTCTGGCCGCCCTGATCAAGCATCTCCGCGGCGCGTACCCGCAGGTGCCGCAGGCCCAGCCCGAGCCGTCGCCCATCGACGCCGGCGAGCCGTTGCTCGGCCAGTTCGTGCGGGCGTTCCTTATCTGGGAGTCGACGTGCGCAAAGGCAACGCTGGCCCTCAAGCGCATTGAGCAATCGGTTGTGGACTTCAACGAACTCCGGGTCTGCATGCCCGGCGAACTGGTGCGGGTGCTGGGCGAGCGGTACCCGCGTGCCGATGAGCGAGCGCGGCGCATGCGCTCCGCGCTCAACGCCATCTACTCCCGCGAGCACAAGGTAACGCTCCAGCGCCTCACCGACATGCCCAAGCGCGAGTCCCGCGATTACCTCGAATCCCTCGACGGCACGCCGCGGTTTGTTGCGGCGCGCGTGTCGCTGCTCGGTCTCGCCGGGCACATGGCCCCTGTGGATGGCCGCATGGTCCGGCTGCTGGCCGAGCGTGGCATCCTTGAAGTTGATGCGACGCCGGAGGCCGCCGCGGCGGTGCTCGAGAGAAAGGTCCGCGCGCCCGAGATGCCCGAGTTCTATGCGCTTCTGCAGGCGTGGTCGGATGATGGCGGGGGCGAGTCGTGCGAGGCCCTGCGCGTGCCCGACGCGGCAGCCACAAAGGCCGAGGGACGCCGCACCGGCGCGCCCCAGGCGGGCGGGCCAAAGTTCCCCGAGCCAAAGGCGCACCACAAATCTCCCGACGCCAAGAAATAGATGGGAGTTGCCTTGCGCGTCAGCGCACAGCGGAGGTGTGACCGTGGCCGGCCATAACAAGTGGAGCAAGATCCGGCATCGCAAGGCGATCGTCGATTCGCGCCGCAGCAAGGTGTGGACCAAGTGCATCAAGGTCATCATCGTCGCGGCGAAGCACGGGGGCATGGACCCCGCGATGAACCTCGCGTTGCGGTACGCCATCGATGAGGCCCGATACGCCAACGTCCCGCGCGAGACGATCGAGCGCGCCATCAAGAAGGGCGCGGGAGAACTGGGAACCCAGGACTTTGAGAACGTGCGCTACGAGGGGTACGGACCCGGGGGCTTCGCGGTCGTTGTCGATGCGCTGACGGACAACCGAACCCGCACGGCGGCCGATGTCCGCAACGCCTTCGCCAAGCACGGCGGCAACCTTGGTTCCACGGGGTGCGTGGCCTACATGTTCGATACCCGCGGCGAGATCTACCTCAAGCCCGAGGGCGTCGACGCCGACCGCCTGATGGAACTCGCCGTCGAGGCGGGAGCGCGGGACGTGGAAGCCCCAGACTCGGCGGACCTGCCCTGGTGCGTGCTCACCGAACCGGCGGACTATGCCCGCGTCAAGGATGCCATTGAAAAGGCTGGGCTGGAAATCGAGCACGCGTCGATCGTGCTCTCGCCGGGCAACACCGTCGCGCTTGTGGGCGAGCAGGCTTTGGCGGCCGTGAAACTCATCGACCTGATCGAGGACAGCGACGATGTGCAGAAGGTCTACACGAACTTCGAGTTGCCGGATGATCCTGCCGACGATTGAGTAATACCTAAACCGGCCGAGTTCTGATTCTTTCGCTGCGGGGCAGTTCACCGTACGAAGCGCGGGGGACGCAGAGAAGATGACTCTGAACCGGAGGCCAAGATGCATCTGATTGATCTTTGAATACGGGGGTTGTCCGCGCCTGTTGAAACCATCTCCGGCTGTCGCGGGAGGAAGGAGCGACCTCCGCGATCTCTACGCCTCGCGCGGTATTAATCCTCTGTCCGGACGCGAAGCAGCCTCACCGGGTCTTGGACGCGAGCGCGAGCCAGTGTCCCGCGCGGATATCCGCATCGGTCAAGGGATCAGCGTTGCCGATGTCCAGGCCTTGACGGCCGCTTGCGCGCCATCAGCGCCGACCACCGACCGCAGATCGAGACAGACAAACCCTTTATAGTCCGCCGTGGTGAGCGCGATGTGGTAGGCGAGCAGGTCGAGTCTTCCGCCGCGCGATCCCGGGACTGCTCGGCCCCCGCCGACCGTACTCGACAGGTCACTCAGGCGTGCGGCCGCCAGCCGCGCGCCAAGCGCGGACGCCAGGGCCGCCGGGTCGATCCCGCCGCTAAGCGCACTCGCCGGATCGATCCCGATGCCGATCGCGGGCTCAAGTCGTTCTGATGCCGCCCTCGCGGGCAGGGTGTGATCCGCGATGCGGACCCCGGCGCGATCCGCCGCCGCAGCAAGCACGAAGAGCAACTCCTCGTCAAGCGCCGGGGGAAAGGCGATGCTGACAACCGCCGGGGGTCCCCCGGCCGAGTTCGTCCCGCGCACGAGGAGCGATATCTCGCCCGCCATCTCGATCGCGCTTTGCAGCGCGCTCATGGCGCGATCGGTCTGGGGCGGGTCAGAAAAATGGTCCGGCGGGACCCACAGGTCCACCCCCGAGAGCGCGAGCCCCTCGCGGCGGATGATCGCGCCAAGGTCGCGTCGGGCGGAACGGTCAAGGTCGCGCGGGCGGACGCCCGGCGCTGCGGCGTTGAGTTGCACCGCCGCGAACCCCGCCGCGCGCGCCCACGGCACCTGCTCTCGCGCCCCATCGCCGGCGGTGGCAGCGGGCAGGCCGCAGAGTGCGATGCTGAGGGGGGGTTGGTGCGAGGGCATGTAGCGGATTATTGACCGCCCGCCCCTCTACCATCGCCGCATGGCCAGTTGGCGAGCCTTATGTGAGACAGTTCATGTGCTCGCGCTGTCGGTGTGGCTGGGCTTTGTGCTCGCCGCGGGCACGTTCGCGGCGATCGTATTCCAGGTCACCAAGGGGCTTGACCCGCGGCTTCCAGGGCACGAGGGGTACACCGGCGAGCACTACCTTATCGTCGGCGGCCACATGGCCCAGACGGTGTTCTTCGTGACGGATGTGGTGCAGTTCGCGTGCGCCCTGGCGTCATGCGTGACGCTCGGCGGCGTGTTCATCATGCTCCGGGATCAGGACCGGGCCCGGCGGCCCGCGATGGTTCTCCGGTTTCTGGCGATGGCGCTCGCGCTCGGCTCGGTCGCCTCGCTGTTGCTCATAGTCAACCCGAAGTTGACGGTCGCGATGCGTCTCTACTGGGACGCGGCCGGCGCCGGCGACAATGAGGGCGCGTTGAAGTTCAGGTCCGTTGCCGCCGAGTTTCATCCCTACGCGACGGGCCTCATGCTCGGCGCGGCGGTCGGTGTGCTGGTTGCGCTGGTGGCGGCGGTGTGGAGCCTTGCGAAGCCCTTTCAGGAACCCATCCCGCAGAAACGGGACCGCTTCCCCGAGCCAGCACTCTTGAAGGGGCGCAGGGCATGAGCCGCAAGCCCGGACCTCCTCCATTCGATTGGCCGTTTGAGTTGCCACGCGTGACCTCTGCACAGCGCGCGAGAGCCGCGGCGTTGCTCGCCGAGTTGGCACGGCACTACCCCGATGCGCACTGCGAACTCGACTACCGCTCCCCGCACGAACTGCTCGTGGCGACCATCTTGTCGGCGCAGGCGACGGATGCGAGCGTCAACAAGGCGACACCCGCGCTCTTCACGACGTTCCCGACGGCCGCGCATTACGCGCGATCCTCACCCGAAAAGATCGAACCGTACATCCGGACGATCGGCCTGTTCCGTAACAAGGCCAGGGCCGTCCACGCGGCGATGAAGGAAGTCTGCGAGCGATTCAATGGGGAAGTGCCGCGGACGATGGACGAACTCCTGACGCTCCGGGGTGTTGCCCGCAAGACGGCCAACGTGGTGCTGGGCAACGCGTTCTCCTGCAATGCCGGCTTCGTGGTGGACACGCACATTGAACGACTGTCCAAACGGTTCGGCTTGGTTCCCGCTGACGCGAACGTCACGCACATTGAGCGGCACCTGATGGCGTTGTTGCCGCGCGAGCAATGGTGCCAGGCGTCGCACATGCTGATCTGGCACGGACGGCGTGCGTGCAGGGCCCGCATGGCGGGTTGCGGGGACCACCCGATCTGCGAGTCGTTCGGGCGGTGCTGCGAACTGCGCATCTCGGTGAGCCGCGCCAAGCCCAAAGGTGCCGCAAAGCCGCCGATGGGCAGCACGAAGGAAATGGGGTCTCGCGCTCCCGCGAACAAGGCTGTGTTATCCGCTGGACCCGCACGCAGACCGATCAAACCTCCTGGCGGAATGCAATAGACCCCGCGGCGGGACGTTCAGCCAGTACCGGAGCACACGCAGTTGGCAGCCATGCGCAAGAGTGAATCCCAGGGGGCAGGCGCGGCTCAGAAGGCGGCTTGCCCGGACGTTCCCGCAAGCCCCGACAACGGGCCGGACATTGCCTCGCTCATCCGGGCGGCATCCGCGGGAGATGAGACGGCCTGGCGGGCGATCGTGGACCTCTATGCCCGTCGGGTGTATGCGCTGGCCAAGTCACGTCTCGGCCGGGGGCAACCAACCCGTACACGCGCGGCTCGCGATGGAACGTCGGGTATCACGAGCGAGTCGAGGGCGAGTGGGGGGG